>CBDUOW010000129.1:0-5145 GCA_965368945.1 uncultured Gammaproteobacteria bacterium | reverse complement strand
GCTCACGGCTTGCGGGCGCAGGAAGGTTGGCAGGAGCCGCAAATCGTGGTGAGTTGCCAGACAACGGACAAGAAAAACCTGTATTGCAATAAAGGCAGCACACGTTTTCATTACGTACGTTAATATCGACAAGCCGGAATAACTGACGAAGGCCGCCACTTAAACAAGTGACGGCCTTTTTCATTGCGTTGCGATTGCTCACCGTTGGATCAGGCTGACAATGTTCAGCTACCGAACTCCTCTACCGTGTAACGTTGCATTCGCAAGCTGTTTGACCAGTAATCCATCGGCAAACCGGCCTTGCGCTTCAAGTGTTGCAGGAAATCAGCCGCCGTCGGCAGACTTTCCCAGACTGAGGGCAGAAACGTCGCCCGCCGTCCACGATCTTCGAGAATCAGGCCATCGATCCCCGGCCTCAATTGCAGCAGCAGATCAGCTTCGGAATCGAACTCCATGGCTTCAGCCGGGTTGAGGATTGAAATATGATATTCAAGTTGATGGTATTCCGCCTGGCTGAGCGCTGGAAAACGGGGATCTTCAAATGCGGCGGCGAAGGCGTTTTCGGCAACGTCCTCAACCAGGGGCCGGGTTGCGCTCAGCATGCCCATACAACCCCGTAATTGTCGCAGGATGGTCAGGGTGACAAAGCTGGCACCGGGCTGTTGCAGGGCGGGTGAATAGTCAGCCGGCTTGATGCCGAGTGCATGTCCGGTATCCAGGCCGTGTTGAATAGAATCAGCCGCCACCTGTAACAGGGTTTCCCGATCCGCAACATCCAGCATGGTCAATTGACCAGGTAAGCGCCATAGCCGACGACCTGGTCGCGAGGCCCGGCCGTATCGCCGGAATTCCGCAGGTCGATTGTTGTGGCATGCATCCCTTTACGCCGTGCCAGCTCCAGCAGGCCATTGACCGGATTTCGACCACAGGCATCGTCGTACTGGATGGCTTCCGGTTGCAAGGCCTCAATCGCCTGGGAGGTGGCCTGGTCCATTTGCCGGGCGGTTTCATAATCATGGTAATGGCTGAGATCGGAGCTGATCACAATCAGGGTTTTCGGGCCGTTCCATGCCGCTTCAAGGACCTCGGCTACATCCTGCGGTGACGTATCCCCGACCACCAGGGGCACAAGGCTAAAGTCAGTGAGTACTTCCTGCAGAAAGGGGAGATGGACCTCCAGGCTATGTTCCAGGGCGTGGGCCTGGTCCAGTTCTTTGACTTGCGGAAATTGCTCCAATTGCGCGATGAGTTCTCGATCCAGCGGAATTTGCCCCAGCGGGGTGACGAAATGGGTGGCACTGCTGCTTGCCAGGCCTCGAAAGGCAACCCGGTGTGATGGGCCCAGCAAGACCACGCGCTGTATTTGATCCCTGGCAGGCAGCAAGCGGGCATAAGCGCTGGCGGCAACCGGTCCGGAATAGATATAACCGGCATGCGGTACAATAATCGCCTTGGGTACCGTTTCTTCTGGTGGCTGTGTGTTCAGGGCATCCTGTATATAAGCCGCGACCGATTGGTGTAATTCGGACTTGTCGGCGGGATAGAACATTCCTGCGACTGCGGGTTGTCTGATAAAATTAGTCATGTTTTTGATTCAGGGTGGTTCAGTCACTTTAGGGTTTGAGTCCATAGTACTCGTGTCATCCCTGCTGATCGCGGGATTTACATTCCCACAACTCATATAGTTAAGTATATGTCCGCATTGACACCTTGCCAGTCACGAATCGCATTCAAAGATTGAGGAAGCCATGACACAGAAAGCTATTCGAATCGGCATTGTTACCGTATCGGACCGTGCCAGTCGCGGGGAATATGAAGATCTGGGTGGACCGGCAATGCGCGACTGGTTTGAAAAGGCCCTCGCCAGTGAATGGGAAGCTGTCCCGCGAATGGTAGCGGATGAACAGGCCGAGATTGAATCCGCCCTAAAAGATTTGTGTGACATTGAAGAATGTTGCCTGGTGGTGACGACCGGGGGGACGGGTCCGGCAAAACGGGATGTCACTCCCGAGGCCACCGAGACAGTTTGCCATAAGATCCTGGATGGCTTTGGTGAGCTGATGCGATCTGTCTCATTACAGTATGTGCCGACGGCCATTTTGTCGCGCCAGATAGCGGGCATACGGGGTGAAAGTTTGATCATCAACCTGCCTGGCAAACCTTCGGCAATCGCTGATTGTCTGAATGCCGTGTTTCCCGCCGTACCCACATGCATCACGCTGATCGACGGTCCCTGGCTGGAAACCAATGACGATTTTGTGAAAGCATTTCGCCCCAAATAATTTGACGATGTATCCCTTTTGACTGACGCGCAAATCAATCAGGACAATCCAACTCTGCGGGAGATGATCCTCTGGGGTCAACAGTACCTTGAAGAAGCGGAT
This sequence comes from uncultured Gammaproteobacteria bacterium, assembly GCA_965368945.1. GTDB lineage: Bacteria > Pseudomonadota > Gammaproteobacteria > UBA6429 > Thiohalophilaceae > JAHEIJ01. The sequence continues at coordinate 2,761 of CBDUOW010000129.1, read as the reverse complement.
ATTTATTTCGGCCATGGAACGGACAATGCACTGGATGAAGCCGCCTGGCTGGTTTCCCATGCGGTAGGGCTGGCGCCGACTTTTAGCGAAGCAGAGCTTGAACAGGTATTAAACCCCGAGCAGCAGGTTGAAGTGAGAGCACTCCTGACCCGTCGCGTGCAGGAGCGATTACCCGCCGCCTACCTGACCCATGAGGCCTGGTTTGCCGGCCATCGCTTCTATGTGGACGAGCGCGTGCTGATCCCCCGCTCACCCCTGGCGGAACTGATCCTGGATCAGTTTCAGCCCTGGGTGGAGCCGAATCATCTGAAACGGGTACTTGATCTGTGTAGCGGCAGTGGTTGTATCGCCATTGCCATCGCGCTGGCCTTACCCCAGGTTGAGGTGGATGCGACGGATATCTCGCCTGACGCGCTGGAGGTGGCGCGGCGCAATGTGGCCGACTACGGCTTGGCGCAGCGGGTTGAGATCATAGACTCAAATCTCTTCGACGCCCTGCAGGGCAGGCGCTATGATTTAATTGTGAGTAATCCGCCTTATGTGGATGCACAGGACATGGCGGCCCTGCCGGAAGAATACCGGCGGGAACCCCGCATGGGTTTGTCCGCCGGGCAGGAAGGCCTGGATCTGGTCATCCCGATGTTGCAACAGGCAACAGAATACCTGACTCCTGATGGGGTCATGATCGTGGAAGTGGGCAACAGCGCCGAGGCATTGCAGGCCCGCTTTCCCAGCGTTCCTTTCACCTGGCTGGAATTCAGTTATGGGGGTGAAGGTGTTTTTCTGCTCGAGGCAGCGCAGCTAGTCGAGTATCATGATGTCTTTATGCAGGGTTAAACCCGTACCAATAGCATCAAACAATTCAGGAGTTACGCATGTCCCTTGTCAAACGTCCCGCCAGCATGGAAGAGTATCTGGAACTGGTTAAGTCAGCCCTGTTTGATGTGGAGGAATTACGCATGTCGATGGAGTTCGATTCGGAATTCATGGAGGGGTCATTGCCAATTATCGGTCAACTGGAAAAGGATTTACGTAACTTGCAGACCGCTTTAACGGATGGCAGTTATGAATTTGAGGATACGGATCTGCCCTTTATGCCAATCGTGGAATCACAGCGGAACGTTATGCTGCCAATAAAGCCCGTGTTGCGACATATCAATGAAATTCATCGCAAAGGCCTGCAAGCTGAGGGAGAAAGCTGATTCTGTTTGTGAATCGACAGGCACCATTTATATATTGGCGAACGCTGCAAGGGTATATTAGGTAATGAGTGAAATTATTTTCGACAAGGATCTGATTCAACGCTACGACAAGGCGGGTCCGCGCTATACCTCTTATCCGACGGCGGTACAGTTTAGCGAAGAATTCACCAGCGACGATTTTCGCCAAAAGGCACAGGCCAGCAATATCAGCATGCGGCCGTTGTCCTTGTATTTTCATATTCCGTTTTGTGACACCGTTTGTTTCTACTGTGGCTGTAACAAGGTGGTGACCAAGGACCGCAGCCGTGCCGCACCTTATCTGCAACGGCTTCACCAGGAAATCGCCCTGCAGAGCCAACTGTTTGATGCGGAACGTCCGGTGGAACAATTGCATTGGGGTGGTGGCACGCCCACCTTTATCAGCCATGATGAGATGCGTGAGCTGATGCAGGTAACCGCTAACTACTTCAGACTGCTGGACAATGACCGGGGCGAATATTCCATTGAGATTGATCCACGTGAAGCACATGGCGATACCATTGCGGTATTACGTTCAGTCGGGTTCAATCGGATGAGTCTTGGGGTGCAGGACTTTGATCCGGCGGTTCAGAAAGCAGTCAATCGCATTCAGACCGAGGAAGAAACCGCCTATGTCATTAATGCGGCGCGTAGTGAGGGCTTCAAGTCCATCAGTATCGATTTGATATACGGCCTGCCATTCCAGAGTGTCGCGAGTTTTGATCGGACGCTTGATCAGGTGCTCGAGCTTTCGCCGGACCGCCTGTCAGTCTTCAATTACGCCCACTTACCGGAACTGTTTAAACCTCAACGTCGCATCCATGCGGAGGATCTACCCAGTCCGGATGAAAAACTGGCTATCCTGAAACACTGTATCGATCGACTCACCGCAGCAGGCTATGTCTATATCGGCATGGATCATTTTGCCAAACCGGATGACGAACTTGCCGTGGCCCAGGCTAATGGCACGCTATATCGGAATTTCCAGGGTTACTCAACTCATGCCAATTGTGATCTCATCGCCATGGGGATTACATCAATCAGCATGGTCGCCAATTGTTATGCGCAGAACCTGAAAACCCTGGACGAGTATTACGCGCGCATCGATGCAGATGAGCTGGCGGTATTCCGTGGAGTAAGTTTAACGGATGAAGATGTTCTGCGGCGCGAAGTCATAAACCAGTTGATCTGTAACTTTGTGCTGCGTATGCCAGTCATTGAAAAGCAGTTTGGTATTGTTTTTCGAGACCATTTTTCGCAAGAGATGCAAGAGTTACAACCCATGCAGGAAGACGGGCTCATTAACATCAGTAACGACACCATCACGGTGACGCCAGCCGGCAAGTTACTCATTCGAAATATCTGTATGGTATTTGACGCTTATATGCGCGCCCAGAAGGAACAGCGCTTTTCACGTGTAATTTAAATCGCTGCGGTACAATAATTGATATCGGGTCAAATAAAAACGCTCTCCACAGGGAGACGTTTTCGGGCTGAACCGTTACAATAAGTTCCATGTCAGGAAATTCATTCGGAAAACT
>CBDUOW010000128.1:0-5149 GCA_965368945.1 uncultured Gammaproteobacteria bacterium | reverse complement strand
TCATTTGCACCATTTCATCACGGATATCGCCTTTACCGCCCGGCCATTGATGCGATGCCTTTAACACCATTTCCGCCTGCGCCAGACTTACAAAGCAAAATGCCGCCAGCAGTGATGTGAGTAACAACTTTATTTTTATACTCTTCATGTCTTGCTCCTCTTGATGGTCACGCAAATCAGCACGCACAATTTGCATGGTGCCAACTCGCTCTATTATGGGCAGTACGCTTGCAAACTTCAGCGGTAATAATTTCTGCCGTCTGTGGACTCTCAGGCGTTTCGTTTTTCTAACTCTCGTTCAACGGGATAATTTACGCTACACCGCGGTCCCAAGCCAACGATAATTAAATCATGTGCTAATGATGCGTAGATGCAATAAGTGATGCTTGTTTTAATTCCACCTCTTGTTCATATAAGACTTTGCTAATAATGCGCACAGCCAGGTATTTTTCTCGGATTAATTTATGATTCTTTTTGTCTTGAAATGGATTCTCAATAATAATAGATTTTTCGATCACCGTCTTTGTTAAATCGAGCCATAATTAACTTCTGCCGTGAATACCAATATTTATAATGTTTTCACTGATCACTTCCCCGCGGACTTGTCCTCAACTTTCATCGAGACCGAGGACGGCCAGACCTGGAGTTACGCGGATCTGGACAATGAAAGTGCCCGCCTGGCGCGTTACCTGACCGAAGCCGGGGTTAAAAAGGGCGAGCGCGTTGCCGTTCAGGTGGAAAAAACCCCACAAGCCCTATTCCTTTATATGGCCTGTCTGCGCGCCGGTTTTATCTATTTACCTTTAAACACCGCCTACACCGAAAGTGAACTGGCGTATTTTATCGACAATGCTGAACCGGCCGTGGTGGTGTGCCGTTCTTCCAGCCTGTCAGGCTTTCAAAAAATCGCCAGGGGCAAATCGGTGCAGCATTTTTATACCCTCGACAATGCCCCCGAACATAACCTGCTGCAGCTGAGCGAAACCACCAGCCCGCAATTTGAAACCGCGCCCTGTGACAAGGATGACGTGGCGGTAATTCTTTATACCTCGGGGACAACCGGCCGTCCCAAAGGCGCGATGATCACTCATGGCAACCTGGCGGCTAATGGCCTGGCGCTGAAGGAGATCTGGGGCTTTAGCCAGGATGACGTGCTGCTTCACGCCTTACCTATTTTTCATATTCATGGTTTGTTTGTCGCCTGCCATTGCACCTTACTCAGTGGCAGCAAAATGTTGTTCATTCCCAGGTTCGATGCGGAAACGGTGACCCGACTGCTGCCCCGCGCCAGCGTCTTAATGGGCGTGCCCACTTTTTATACCCGCCTGCTGGACAACCCTGCCTTTACCTCGACGGTATGCAGCAACATGCGGCTTTTTGTCTCGGGCTCGGCACCCTTGCTGGAACAAACTTTTACCGAGTTTCAGCAACGCACCGGCCACACCATCCTGGAACGTTACGGCATGACCGAAACCGGCATGAATACATCCAACCCGCTAGACGGCGAACGTAGGTCCGGTACGGTTGGCCATCCCCTGCCCGGGGTCACTGCCCGCATCGTCGATGATGCGGGGCAAGCCCTTGCGCCTAATAGCGTCGGTAACCTGCAGGTGAAAGGTGAGAATGTCTTTATCGGCTACTGGCGCATGCCGGACAAAACTGCGGAAGAATTTACGCCGGATGGCTTTTTCAAAACCGGTGACATGGCAACGCTCGATGAAGACGGTTATATCTCCATCGTTGGCCGCGGCAAGGACATGGTCATCACTGGTGGCTTCAATGTGTATCCAAAAGAAATCGAGCTGGAAATTGATGAACAGGATGGCGTGATTGAATCCGCCGTTATTGGGATACCTCACCCGGACTTTGGCGAAGCAGTGACCGCGGTCGTGACCCGCGCTGCTGGCAATACAGCTTGTACCGAAGAAAATATTATCGCCGCCCTGAAACCCAAACTTGCCAACTACAAGATTCCGAAACGCATTTTGTTTGTCGATGAACTGCCCAGAAATACCATGGGGAAAGTCCAGAAGAATGTGCTGCGAGAAACCTACGCCAACCTCTTTACCAAAAAATAAACTGATTGCCGGCAAGGCATGTCGATTACTGTTCCGTCATTAAAAACAACGTTATTTGGTACAACACAAACGCACCACTGGAAAAGAAGCCGATGATCGGTACCCACAGTGGCACCGTCCGGATATCTTCAGGTTGCGGTGCACGAATCTTGATTTGCCATAAAGAAAAATTGATCAAGGTAAAGACAATCAGAATAACAAAACTGGTGAGTTTGGCCAGGCTCAATAACGGCAACCACAAGGCAAACAACAGTACCAGTCCGGTTACAAGCCCGGTTGCCAGTAAGGGCGTACGGGTTCTGGCGTTGACCAGTCCCAAACGGGGTGGCAACCAGCCCTGGCGGCTCATGCCATATAACACACGTGAAGCCATGATGATCTGGATCAGCGCGCCATTCAAAACCGATACCAGACTGATGATCGTAATCACCAACGGCCGGTGTCCTGTTACATGCCGGTATAACTCCGCCAGCGGCGCATCGGTCCGGGCCAGTTCCGCAGGTGCCATGGCAAGGATACTCACCATGGCCACGACAAAATAAAACGCTGAGGTCACCACCAGCGCAATGATAATGGCGCGTGGCAGATTGCGACGGGGATTACGCACCTCCTCGGCCACATTCACAATATCCTCAAAGCCGATAAAGGCATAAAAGGCAATGAAGCTGCCCGCCACGATGCCTCCCCAGGCGGACCACTCCAGGGGGGGCACCATTTCCGACCAACGCGCCGGCAGGAGGCTAAAACTTTCCCGCGCCACCCAGATAATTAACACCAGCCCGCCGATTTCCAACAGGGTCATGAGACTGGCGATGATGACCGACTCGTTAATGCCCCAGGCGACCACCAACCCCATCAGCAGGGTCAAACTGATAATCACCACGATCGCCGGGACATCGACAAACACCTGAAAATAGCCCACGAAGCCATGCACCAGGGTCGCCACCGAAATTATCCCGGCAAACACGATGGACACACCGACAATAATCGACAACTTCCGCCAGCCCAGCCCTTCCTGCACATACACGGCCTCACCTGCACTCTTGGGAAATCGCGCGGAAAGCTCGGCATAGGAAAAGGCCGACAAGGCAGCGAGTACCGACGCCAACAGGAAGGCAAAAGGTGTGAACATGCCCGCAAAACCGGCTACTTTACCGACCAGCACGTAGATCCCGGCACCCAGAATGGTGCCGATCCCGTAGAATGTCACCAGCGTCAGGCTCAGGCTGCGTTTCAGGTTGGCTTGCATTATTACCAAATACCAATATAGTTTATAGGGAGATAGTGCACTATATACCCGTATTATTCAGGTCCTAAAGCCCTACGGCGTATGGGTCGATATGTCTGACTATATCTGAACTAAATTTGAATTTTATCGCTTTATGACATTTCGCCTAATGAGCGCGTGATACTGGATGGCAACCCTTTCTCAAGTTCCATTGGAATGTAACCCGGCCGCTGAGCAAATTCTCAGTGCGCTCGGCGATGGTGTTATCGGCCTTGACCAGCACGGCAAGATTACCTTTATCAATGCGGTTGCCAGTAGTTTAACCGGCTGGAGTCGGGCGGAAGCCATTCAGCAACCTCTCGATAAAATCTTTACCTTGCAGGGCAGCAGCCAGGTGCTGGAGCCGGCTTTTCTGCAACGGGTGCTTAAACGCCAGGTTGGGATCGGTCCGATTACCAAGCAGCAGTTACTGAACAAGACCGGCGTCAGCCTGTTAATTGACTACAGTATCTCACCCCTGGGTGCCAACAGCGCCGTGCTGATGTTTCATGATCTAAGCCACATTCAGGATGAAAACCGTACCCTGTTGTATCAGGTCAGTTATGACCCACTCACCCGTCTGCCCAACCGGGATGCCATTCAACAAACACTGAAGCAGCTTCATACCCGTTTTGAACGACAAAACAGCACCTACTCGATCCTGTTGCTGGACCTGGACCGCTTCAAGCTCGTCAACGACACCTATGGGCATAACGCCGGGGATCAATTGCTGAAAAAACTGGCAACCGAAATGACGGAATCCTTGCGTCCCTACGACAACCTGGGCCGCTGGGGCGGGGAGGAGTTTCTGTGTATTCTGCCCAATACCAATATCCAGGGCGCGCTAGACTCGGCCGAGCGGTTTCGCGAACTCATCAGCCAGCAGTATGTCGAGATTGATAATCAGCAAGTCCGCACCACCGCGAGTATTGGTGTTGCGAGTTTCCCCCATGATGACCATGACGTCAGCGAAATTCTGCGCATTGCGGACGCCATGCTGTATGAAGCCAAACGGCATGGCCGCAACCGGGTCGCCAGCAGCCGTAACCAGGAAGGTAATATCCTGTCCATCGCGCGGCAACTGGAAGAAGCGATTGCCAGCGACAATATCGTGCCCATGTATCAACCCATCATGGATTTGCAAACCGGTGAACTCGTGGCCCAGGAAGCACTGGCACGCATGCACACTGACAACGGCACTTACCTGGAAGCCGGCAAGTTTATTGAAGCCGCCCTGCATCTGCAGATGACGCACAAGATTGACCATGCCATTACCAAACAAACCATCCTCTATTGCAGTAATCGTGTACTCCAGGGCAAGCCTCCGCTGCCGCACTTCGTCAACGTCTCCGCGGATTTATTGCGCCATCCCGATCTGGTGCAAGATATTTTCTCGACCGCCCTGTGTCAGTGTGAAGCCTGCGGGGATCGCATCGGACAAGAGAAACCCCTGGTGATTGAGATCACCGAGCAACAGTTATTGACTGATGTGAAGGAAGCGAAACGGATCCTGCAGCCTTTTATCGACTTCGGCCTGAGGCTGGCGGTGGATGATTTCGGCAGCGGTTATTCCTCCCTGCATTACCTGGCGGAACTGCCCATCACCTTTCTCAAGATCGACGGCCGCCTGGTGCAGCGAGTCACGCGTGACAAGAAAGTACGCGCCATCATCAAGGGCATCCAGAATATCGCCGACGATCTCGCTCTGACCACCATTGCCGAGTTCGTGGAAGACCAGGCTACCCTCGATACCTTGCGTGAACTGGGGGTGAGCTGGGGCCAGGGTTATTTCTTCGGTCGTCCC
>CBDUOW010000127.1:0-5164 GCA_965368945.1 uncultured Gammaproteobacteria bacterium | reverse complement strand
GGAAACTGCATCAGGTATACTCCAATGATGAGGTCCGCACCTGGGTTCAGGAAGGCTGCCGAAGTGCTGGAATAGGGTGTCTTGATTGCAAAGGGCCAATTATTGATGCCATTCAGGCGGAACTGGCACCAATCCATGAACGTGCCCAGGAATATGAAAAAGATCTCGGCCTGGTTAGAAAAATAATACATGAAGGTAATGACAAGGCTCGCGAAGTGGCGCGCCAGACATTAACCGAAGTCCGGCAGGCCATGGGGTTGGAATACCGCTAGACGGAACAGCTTAAATTTATGAGTTCGACAGACGAAATACCTACTCCGCTGCAGGAGGAAATGCCGTTTGCCATTGTGCGAGGCACTGCGGTTACCACGCTGCCGAAAGATCTGTACATTCCACCGGATGCCCTGGAAGTCTTTTTGGCCGAGACCTTTGCTGGTCCGCTGGATCTTCTACTGTATCTGATCAAACGTCAGAATCTGGATGTTCTGGATTTACCGATTGCCGAGATCACTCGTCAGTACATGGAATATGTGGAACTGATGAAGGATATGCAGCTGGAATTGGCCGGGGAGTATCTGCTGATGGCGGCGATGCTGGCCGAAATCAAATCCCGTATGTTGTTGCCGCGCCCCGCACTTGACGCTGAGGAAGAGGGCGATCCACGCGCGGAACTGGTTCGTCGCTTGCAGGAATATGAACGTTATAAACAGGCTGCGGAAGATATCGATGATTTGCCACGGGTTGGGCGCGATGTTTTTCCGGCTGAAGTAGCACCGCCGGACCTCAAGGTAGTGCGGATGCCGCCCAAGGTTGAATTGAATGATGTTCTAGCTGCCTTCAAGGATGTTATGCAGCGCGCTGCTATGTATGAACACCACCACATCCAGATGGAACCACTCTCAGTGCGTGAGCGTATGTCGATTGTACTGAGTAGCGTGGCCGCTGATCATTTCACTGAATTCACAAGCTTGTTTAAAGTCGAAGAAGGACGTGGCGGAGTGGTTGTCACCTTGTTGGCGATTCTGGAATTAATCAAACAGTCACTGATTGAACTGGTACAGACAGAAGCCTATGGGCCAATCCATATTAAAGCGGCGGACACAGCACGTGCCTAGCTGGCAAATTAAAATGACAGGAAATGCGTGAGCATGAATAACGAGGAACTGAAACAGATCATAGAAGCGGTATTGTTTGCGGCCGATGAGCCGTTAAACCTGGACCGCCTGATGAACCTGTTCCCCGAGGACAGCAACCCGGGCCGGGATGCAATCAAACAGGCTATCGCCGCGATCCAGGATGATTGCACACATCGCAGCCTCGAACTGAAAGAAGTCGGGAGTGGTTATCGTTTTCAGGTCAAGCAGGACTATGCCCAGTGGTCTGCCAAGTTGTGGGAGGAGCGTCCGGCTCGTTATTCCCGTGCGACATTGGAAACCCTGGCATTGATCGCTTATCGTCAACCCATTACCCGTGGTGAGATCGAAGAAGTGCGTGGTGTCAGTGTCAGTAGCCAGATCATCAAAAGCCTGATGGAACGCGACTGGATCAAGGTCGTGGGTCATCGTGATGTTCCTGGCAAGCCCGCCCTGTATGCGACCAGCAGAGAATTTCTTGATTATTTCAATCTTAAAAGCCTGGAAGAACTGCCTAGCCTGGCGGAGTTGCGTGACATTGATGCGATCAATGCTGAGCTTGAATTGACCATGCCGATGGACGAGAGTGAAAACCCGGCCGACGCCGAGGCTAGTGCCAGCCAGGTTGCTGATACTGAAGATGGCGCGGAGGATACCGCCAGTGTTGCTGATACCGATATAGAAACCGAAAGCCGACACGCGGAAGAGGCGACAAGTCCCATCGCCCAAATCGAGACCGAAGCGGTGATCGAAGAACCCCTGACGGCTGAAAGCTAGATCGTCCTGATGGACGAGAAAATTCAGAAAGTACTGGCCAGAGCCGGCTATGGTTCACGCCGGGAGATTGAAGCCTGGATAGAAGCGGGACGCATCAAGGTGAATCAACAGTTGGCGAAACTCGGGGATCGCATCGGACCTGATGATCGTGTTTCGCTTGATGGCAAGCCCCTGACACGTCTGCATCAGGCCCCGCGCCGGCGAGTCATTGCCTACCACAAACCCATCGGTGAAGTCTGTACACGCCAGGATCCTCAAGGTCGTCCAACGATTTTTGAACACTTGCCACGCATTCAGAATAGTCGTTGGATTGCCGTCGGACGCCTGGACATCAATACCTGTGGTTTGATTCTGTTGACCACTGACGGCGAGTTGGCGAATCGGCTCATGCATCCCTCGTCGGAGATTGAACGGGAATATGCAGTGCGCGTGCTGGGTAAGACGACACCTGAAATATTTGCTCAGTTACAACAAGGGGTGATGCTTGACGATGGGATGGCTCATTTCGATCGTATTCTTGATAGTGGTGGTGAAGGCAGTAATCACTGGTTCCACGTGACACTAAAAGAAGGCCGAAATCGCGAAGTACGTCGCTTGTGGGAAGCCGTGGGGTTAAAGGTCAACCGCTTGCTCCGGATACGCTATGCCAACATTGAACTAGGTCGTAAGCTTCGACCTGGTAAATGGCGCGATCTGGAGACTGGCGAGATGCAGTTGCTGTTACAGCACGTGGGTCTGGCACAACAGACAAAAGACGACAAAATAGATCGTCCTGGGCGGAAAGGCCAAAAAGGGCGTCGTCAGAGAATAAGCAAGCGCTGAAGAGAGTCTAATCGCGCTGGAGTAGGTCGCTTCGTATGACGAAGCCAGACCGGCTCAAGCGGATGCTTTTAATTGATGTTTCGAGCGCAGGATATAGGGTTTTAGCTGCCGCGGGACATCAAGGTATTCGCTCAGTAATATGACGACCTTTGGCGTGCTGCTGGTGGCAATATTTATCAGTAGGGTGATATTTTTACTGTTTTCGAGTTCTTCCCCGATATCACGAATAATAAAAACCCCATAGTGTTTGCTGGCTTCAATGTATTCCAGTTGTTCTTTGACACTCTGTGTACGGGGTATGGTGATATGAGAGGCCCCCATACGGGACATACCTTCATTGGGATTAGCCAGATAAAAGGCTTTGTTACTGAAACGGCTTAACTGCAGATATAAATCCAGTACCCGCTCGGTATCGTAGGACTCGATACTGATCAAGCGGTATTTGGATTCAAGGATCTTTTCCAACTGGTTCAGATAATCCATATAAGTTTTTACCTCAATTCACCTATATACTTGATTTTATTATAGCTGCACAGGGGGTAGATGATAGCAAACGGACTGTGAAACAGTTCATACTCCGGACAATAAGCATGTCTTGCCTAGCAGGACCCGGATTGGCTGACTGACCTGTTGCAACCAGCGATCATGCTTGGCAACCTTTTCAAAGCATGCGCTTGTATCATAAGCGAAATCCATGACAGTTCGTAGTGTTGTCAGGCCGTGTCAGTAAAATAATGAGATACAATCAATAAAATGCGGCTTGTCCGGGTTTTATCATTAAATTGCTGTGAAACATAATATACCAGGTGTGGTCAATATAATTATTAAAGGCAGGTAAAATCTGCCAGGCAGTTTTGTTTGCGAGGATGGAGTGATGCCGAAGTATCTACTGTTGTTCATTCTTGTTTCCCTGATTGCTGGAACCGGCTTACTCAGTCGTGCCGGCTATGCGGCTGAGCAGAACGATCTGGAACCTGGCATGGTCAACCCCGGCCATGAGGAGAAACCTGATTGGTTCAAGAATTCCTTTCTGGATATTGGTGAAGATGTTGAAGAAGCAACCGCGGCCGGTAAGCGCGTAATGTTGTACTTCTATCAGGATGGTTGTCCTTACTGCGCAAAATTGTTGCGTGATAACTTTAGTCAGCAAAGCATTGCTCAGAAAGCACGTAACTATCTTGATGTTATCGCGGTAAACATGTGGGGAGACCGTGAAGTGACAGGTCTGGACGGCCAACAGACGACCGAAAAACAATTTGCTGCTGGCTTACGAGTGATGTTCACACCCACTATTCTTGTGCTGAATGAGCAGGGCGCGGTGGTACTGCGGATTAATGGGTATTATCATCCGGTCAAATTTGAAGCCGCGCTGGATTATGTTGGTCAGCACAAGGAAAAAACATTCAGCTTTGCGGATTATTACCGCAATCTCGCACCAGTCGAAGCCAGTGGTAAATTGCATGATGAAGTCTTTTTTCTTCAACCACCCTACGACCTGCGGCTACTTGTCAGCGAAACCAAGCCCCTGTTGGTGTTATTTGAGCAGCATCAGTGTAAACCCTGTGATGAATATCATACTGATATCTATCAACGCCCGGAAACCAGGGTACAGTTGCAGCGCTTTAACATTGTTCGCCTGGATATGTGGGCGGATACGGCCTTGATCACGCCTGAAGGCAAGCAATCCAACGCCCGGGCTTTTGCTAAACAACTTGATGTGAAATATACCCCCAGCATGGTATTTTTCGATAATTTCGGCAAGGAAGTGTTTCGCTCCGAGGCCTATCTCCGGGCTTTCCATATACAATCGATTCTGGACTATGTCGCCTCTGGTGCTTATCAACAGCAACCGAATTTCCAACGCTATATTACAGCCCGCGCAGACAAGCTGGAGGCTGAGGGGGTGCATGTTGATTTGTGGAAGTAAATTACAGCGTGCTCAAGATGTAAGCAGCGCAGTAATGGCTTAAGGCTGAATCTCAAGCCTGGGCATGAAAAATCCGGCCGGTTTCGTTTTTACTGTCGGGGCCAAATAAATACAGATAAGCCGGCATGATCGAATCCGCTGTCGGTAATGTCGCGGCATCTTCAGCTGGAAAGGCCAGGCGACGGATGCGTGTTGCCACGACACCAGGATCAATACTATTGACCCGAATGGCTGTGTTGGCCTCCAGTTCATCGGCCATGATTTGCATGAGATTGTCTGCGCCCGCTTTGCTCACGCCGTAGGCACCCCAATAAGCACGACCTTCCTGCGCTATGCTGGTTGATGTAAATGCGACACTGGCGTCCGCTGATTTTCGCAGAATTGGCAAACAAGCACGGCTAAGCAGAAAGGGTGCGGAAAGGTTGATGTGCATGACCCGTGCCCAGAGTTTTAAATCATATTGTTCAATCATCATGCGCGCCCCAAGGATGGCGGCATTATGTAG
>CBDUOW010000126.1:0-5274 GCA_965368945.1 uncultured Gammaproteobacteria bacterium | reverse complement strand
CTGGATGAGATGCAATATCGCGCTTTCAGTGCCGAATTCCCCTTTGAAGAAACGCCGGATCAACAAACCGCGATTGACAATGTGCTGGCCAGTATGCGCGATGACAAACCGATGGATATGCTGATCTGCGGTGATGTTGGTTTTGGCAAAACCGAAGTCGCCATGCGCGCCGCCTTCGTTGCGGTACAGGCCGGCAAACAGGTAGCCCTGTTGGCGCCGACGACACTGCTGACCCAACAACATCTGGAAAATTTCCGTGATCGCTTTGCTAACTGGCCGGTACATATCGAATCCCTGTCACGTTTCAGTTCCCGCAAGGAACAGCAACTGGTGATGAGCGGTTTGAAAAACGGCAAGGTGGATATCGTCATTGGCACGCATAAACTACTGCAAGATGATGTAAAGTATAAAACCCTCGGGATGGTGGTCATCGATGAAGAACATCGCTTCGGGGTACGACAAAAAGAAAAGTTTAAATCCCTGCGCGCCGAAGTGGACGTACTGACACTGACGGCAACACCTATCCCCCGCACGCTGAACATGGCCATGTCGGGCATGCGCGATCTGTCAATTATCGCGACGCCACCCGCGCGTCGCCTCGCGATTAAAACTTTTGTGACCGAATGGAAATCCGACCTGGTTCGTGAAGCCTGTCTGCGTGAAATCAAACGCGGTGGCCAGGTTTATTTTCTGCATAACGAAGTGGAAACCATCCAGAAGCAGGCGGAGAAAATTGCTCAATTGGTACCGGAAGCCACAGTGCACTACGCCCATGGTCAGATGCGCGAGCGCGAACTGGAACAGGTGATGTCAGATTTTTATCATCAGCGTTTCAACATTCTGGTGTGCACCACGATCATTGAGACCGGTATCGACATTCCCACCGCCAACACCATTATTATGAACCGGGCGGATCGTTTCGGCCTGGCCCAACTGTATCAACTGCGGGGTCGGGTGGGGCGCTCCCATCATCGTGCCTATGCCTACCTGGTGATCCCATCACGCCGCAATTTGACCCAGGATGCGCGTAAACGCCTGGAAGCCATTGAGTCCATCGAATCACTCGGCACCGGCTTTACCCTTGCCACCCATGATCTTGAAATACGTGGTGCCGGTGAACTGCTGGGCGAAGAGCAAAGCGGCCAAATTATGGAGATTGGCTACAGCATGTACACTGAACTGCTGGAGCGGGCGGTCAAGAGCCTGAAGGAAGGCAAGGAACCCGAACTCGACAAGCCCCTGCATCATGCGACCGAGATCGATCTGCATGTACCGGCATTGATTCCGGAAGCCTACCTGCCGGATGTGCATGAACGCCTGATCATGTACAAGCGCATTGCCACTGCGGCAGACAAACAGGAACTGCGTGAGTTACAGGTGGAAATGATCGACCGCTTCGGTCTGCTACCGGAGGCACTCAAAACCCTGTTCCGGTTAACGGAACTGAAACTCAAGGCTTCACCGCTGGGGATTGAAAAGATCGATATGGGGGCACAAGGGGGGCGGCTGAATTTTACCGACAAACCCGACATCGATCCTCTCAGGATCATTCAATTAATCCAGAACCAGCCCCGGACCTACAAACTGGATGGCAACGACAAGTTACGGGTTAACCAGGATCTACCGGACGCCGCTGCCCGCATCGCGTTACTGGATAATCTGCTGGATGAATTAAGTGAGAAACAGGCGGCCTGAGACTAACTGGCAACGCACGCCTGGCTTAAATAAAAACCAACGGCTGTTTAGTGATTGCCACGCCGACCATGTAGGCAAATACCACCAGGGCACCCAGCCAGGCGACAAACCGGCTTCGCCGCTGCCTGGCCCACTTCATCACAACCATGCCCAGCAGGATATAAACGATCAAGGCAGTGAGTTTGGCGGTCAGCCAGGCATCGACGAGAGGATACTGTTGAATCGTCAGCATCAGCACGATACCCAGAATAAACAGAATTGTATCATTGACATGTGGCAGCCACTTCATCCAGCGCGGGCGGTTTTGTTGACCATGGCGCAACACCCGGACACCGCGTAGCAGGAATAGCAGCAGGCTGATCAGCGCCGTGCTGATATGCAGGTTAATGAGCAGTTGATAACTCATACTTAAACGGAAGTGATCATACCTTTTTATCAACAAACGGCTGCCGGCTGGAACTCAGGCAAAACGGGATTGTAGATAGGCAATGACATCGCTGGATTCATACAACCATTCCACCGAACCATCATCATGGGTAATCTGTAAGCAAGGGACCTGTTGCTTTCCGCCCTGGGTTTCGAGCTCTTCGCGGTAAGTCGGGTTATGCAGCGCATCACGGGTTTCAATGTTTAACCCCAGGCGGCGAATGGCACGGCGGGTTTTGACACAAAAGGGACAGGCCAGATATTGGTAGAGTTTGAGTTTCGACGTTTGCGCATCAACCTGTTGTTGCGCCTCGGCGGAACGAGTCATGGGTTTGGGGGCAAACAGGGCATTCAGTAATAAAATCAGTCGCCCCAGTATCCAGCGTATAAACTTCACAGCGTCTCCTTCAATTTTCTAAAACAGGTAATCCAGTCAAGTTCAAACTTGCCCGGCTTATTCTCGCGCTTCCGGCGGTTCGGTTGCTTCGGTCAGTTCGGGAAACAGCACGGACTCGTAACCGAAATCACGTAAATCTGCAATCCGTTGGGGATAAAGTATGCCATCCAGGTGATCCACCTCATGCTGCACCACCCGGGCATGGAAGCCGGAGGCCTCGCGGTCGATTGACCTGCCCTGCGGGTCGAAACCCTGATAACGGATCCGTATATAACGCGACACCAGACCCCGCATGCCGGGCACACTCAGGCAACCTTCCCAGCCTTCTTCCTGGCGTTCGTCCAGCACCGTGATTTGGGGATTGATCAGCACCGTCATGGGTACCGCTTCCACCTCGGGATAGCGTGGATTCGCCTCCACGCCGAATATCACCACCCGCAAGCTCACGCCGATCTGGGGTGCCGCAAGACCCGCGCCATTGAGCGCTGCCATGGTATCGAGCATATCCTGGATGAGCGCATCCAGTTCCTGCGTGCTAAAATGCTCCACGGGTCGGGCCACCTGGTTCAATAAGGGGTGCCCCATTTTCAACGTTTCTATGACGGCCATAACATTACTCCGGCTGGAATCGTAACATAATCAACACAATAAACATTACACGGAATGAAAACTTTGTTTAAAGCCATATTAACCTTTCTGCTATTCAGTTTTTCCCTGATTGTCAGCGCCGCGGAGGAAATCCGTTATTACGACGTGGAAGTGATCCTGTTCGAGAACCTCGACAACATCGCCCGCCAATCAGAAAACTGGCCCAGCAGCATTGAATTGGTATTACCGGAAACCCTGATTGAAATCGGCAAGCCTTATCCCGGCCCCATTCCAAAGGAATACCAATCCCGCCTGACCTTTAAACCCCTGGCGAAAAAATATTTACAGCTGCAGGAAAAGGCCTCCAGCATCGATAAATCCAAAACACGGCGGGTTTTATTACACACCGGCTGGCGCCAACCCGGCATGCCGCGCGAGGATGCCCTGAGCGTGTACTTTAAACATACTGTTGCGGGCATATCACCTATCAGCGTAGATACTGAAGCATCCAACAACCCGGCGGCCATGAGTCGTCTGGCACAACCGCAAGCCGGTGAGTTGGAAGGTTTGATCAAGGTCATCCTGTCCCGTTATCTGCATGTCGAGACCGATATTGTTTTCCGACCCCGGCGGGAGGAGTTACAGGAAGATATCTTCAGCCTGGAATTACTCGACCAGATCGATCAACCGGTAGTTTACCGTCTTAACCAAACCCGGCGCCGCATGCGCAGTCGCGAATTGCATTACCTGGATAACCCGGTAATCGGGATGCTGGTGTTGATCACCCCTTACGAACCGAAACAATAAGCCGACCTTGCCTGATGGGGCCGGCGTGCCAACGGCCGGCCTAAATCAGCGGAATTGCGTGCTCCAGCAATTTCCTGACATCGGTGATGCCACTGTTAAGATACTGCTCGATTTCCGTCATGCTGATTTCACCATTGCCACGGCCCGCGGCACGGTTTACCACCAGGGATACACTGGCATAGCATAGCTCCAACTCACGCGCCAACACCGCTTCCGGCATACCGGTCATACCCACAATATCGCAGCCGTCCCGTTCCAGTCGGTCAATCTCGGCGGTTGTTTCAAGTCGCGGACCCTGGGTTGCGCCATAGGTTCCGCCATCGATTACCGCCAAACCGGCCTGCGCGGCACCATCGATTAAGTGCGTCCGCAGTGAAGCACAATATGGCTCGGTAAAATCCACGTGCACAACCTGATTCACTCTGTCTTCAAAGTAGGTATTGATACGTCCCCAGGTGTAGTCGATGATTTGATCTGGAATCACCAGCACACCCGGTTCGATATCCGGGCGAATTCCGCCAACGGCATTGACGGCTACGACATTGGTAACCCCGATCTCTTTCAATGCCCATATATTGGCGCGGTAATTGACCAGGTGCGGCGGAATGGTATGGCCCGGCCCATGGCGCGGTAAGAACATGACCTCATGACCACAAAAATTTCCCCGTACCAGGATGCCTGATGGTTCACCATAAGGCGTCTGGATTATTTCCCGATTGATGATTTGCAGTCCCTGCAAGGAAGTTAAACCGGTACCGCCAATGATTGCTACACTCGACATATGTTTCCCTATTAACTTTATAACCCTTTTACTGCATATATACCTGGCACGTTACGCAGATAACCGTGGTAGTCCATGCCATAACCGAAAACATAACGATCCACAATCTCCAGCCCGACATAATCGGCCCGAATACCCTGTTTACGATCATGGCGTTTTTCTACCAACACAGCGGTGTACACGTTACGCGCATCCTGTTGTCGACAATAGTCCACAAGCGCTGCCAGCGTAACACCTTCATCCAGGATATCGTCAAATACAATAATGTCACGGTCCTGAAAGGAAATCGTCGCTTCGGTTTCCCATGCCACTTCTCCACCCGTGGTTGCGCCGGCATAGCGGGTTGCGTGGATATAATCCAGTTCCAGGGGAAAGTTCAGGCGGGTCAACAAGTGACCGGCCGGTACCATTGCGCCGGTCATGACACACAGAAAAATGGGATTGCTGTTCTCATGCCGGGCCGTTATCTCACCTGCCATGCGATCCAGTTGTTGCTCAACTTCCGCCTGGGTATACAGACAGTCGGCTTCCTTCAATACCTGCTTGACGTCTTCGGCTTGCATCATACGGACTGGCCTGT
>CBDUOW010000125.1:0-5329 GCA_965368945.1 uncultured Gammaproteobacteria bacterium | reverse complement strand
CGCAAGGCGCGGTTGAATAAGGGACGTTCGGGTGAATCGCGCAGTTCATTGAATGTCTTGCGATCCAGACCATTCACAAACAGGTTGGGATCGTAGGTGGGCGTACTGACCAGCGCCAGCACGGCGCCATTGCGAGGGTCGAGTGCCACCAGCGCGCCGCTATTCTCGCCCATGGCGTCTTCCGCCACACGTTGCAGCCGCACATCCAGATTCAGAAACAGGTTTTTCCCCGGCGTGGGCAAGGTGCGTTCAAGCACGTGCAAAATACGTCCCTGTGCATTGGATTCGACCTGCTGGTAGCCGACCTGGCCGTGAAGCAGATCTTCATAGGCCCGTTCGACGCCGACCTTACCGGTGTGACTGGTGGCGGCATAGTTGGACGTATCCAGATTCCCCAGATCCTGCTCGTTGATGCGGCCCACATAACCGACGGCATGCGAGGCCAGTTTGCCGAGGGGATAATGGCGGGACAGCTCGGCGTGGATTTCCACTCCGGGCAAGCGGTATTGGTTTACGGATATCCGGGCGACTTCCTCATCATCAAGGCGGAAACGCAAGGGGATACCCTCAAAACGGCGTTTTTGTTTTCTGTCCTTGTGAAAGCGTTCGATATCTTCATCGCTGATAGCGATCAGACTGCCTAATTCCGTCAGGGTTTGTTGCAGATTGGGAATATGCTCGGGGACCAGTCTGAGGCTGAAACTGGGAAGATTCTGGGCCAGCAGGACACCGTTGCGGTCATAAATGAGACCCCGGGCAGGGGGAATGGGCAAAATATTGACCCGGTTTTCTTCCGACAGGGTGGAATAGTGTTCCTGATGAATAATTTGCAGGTACATCAGGCGGGCCAGCAGCACCAGCAGTAGCATGGCGGTAATAAAAATAGCAGCCAGCAGGCGCCGATTGAATATCAGGCTTTCGCGGATATGGTCCTTCAGGGCCAGGCCATTAATGCGTGCCATAGGTCCTCAACTGACTTGATAGGTGCGACGCAGGTGCCGCAACAGCAGGTAGACCACCGGCCAGAACAATGCGCTGCTGAATGCCGGCATCACCATTTTCCAGATCCCGGGCGACTGACCTGTCAGGCCCTTGATCCACAACACAATCAGGGATTCCAGCATGATCAGTACGCCAACGCTGAGCGCCTGCTGCCAGATGGGGAATAGCCGTAAACGTTGGTGCAGATGCAGGGTGAGAAAAGCAATCAGGGCAAAGGCCAGGGCATATTGGCCCAGCAGGGCGTCGCGAGCGACATCTTGCACTAGCCCGACCAGCCAGCCGATGCTTACTCCCACCCGACTGGGCACCGCCATACACCAGTAAATCAGCACCATGGCCATCCACTCCGGGCGGAACAATTCCAGCATGGCGGGCAGCGGCACAATCGTGAGCGCCAGCGCCAGCACGAAACTGATGGTAATCAGCCAACCACCACCATGCTGGGTCAGGTTCATGGCGTTTCCTCCACGGGAAAGCTGCAGGCATTGCGCATGTTGGGCAGGGTGTCGGCAGACGGCCAGACCAGCAAAACCTCACGACTGCGATCCAGGTGCGCCAGGGGCTCCGCGATGATGTGGGCAAAGGGGAGACTGGGATTGGTGTTCACTTCAAGCACCCGGGCCGCCGGGTAACCCGCCGGAAATACACAGCCCAATCCCGAGGTCACCAGCAGATCACCCACCTTGATGTCGGCATTGTTGGGCAAGTGCGGCAGTTCCAGCAGGCCTTTCGAACCGGTACCGACCGCGACGGCTCGCAGACCGTTACGGTTTACCTGTACCGGCAGGGCGTGATTCGGATCGGTGATCAGCATGGCGGTGCTGGAGAACGGGCTGACATGCACCAGTTTGCCCATGGCTCCGTAAGCATCGACGATGGGCTGGCCGCGGTAGAGCAGATCATCCTGGTGGCCCTTGTTGACCACGACCTGCTTGCGATTGGGGTCAAGGTCAACCGACAGCAGTTCGGCGATCAGGACGCGCTCACCGATACGCTTGGATGATTGCAACAGCTCGCGTAAATGACGGTTCTCGGCTTCGATAAAGGTCAGTTTATGCAATTGGCTGCGCAGGGCCTGATTTTTACGCTGCAGGTCGGCGTTTTTTTCCTGTAGGGTTTCACGACTCGCGAAGGCTTCCTCCGTCCAGTCGAAGAAATTATCGGGCAGACTAACAAGGTACTGCAGGGGGTAAACGAGCACCGCAATGCCGGACCGCACATGGCGGACATAGTCGGTGCGGTGGTCGAGGGCCATTAAGGTGACCGAGAGTGTCGCCAGCAGCAGCAGGCGGAAACCGATAGAGGGCCCTTGGACGAACAGCTGTTTAACGGGACACCTCCCACTGAGGTTGCGATCGGGTTTGAGGCCGCCGGAGCCGGGCGGGGCGGCCGGATTTATTCAACGCTAAACAAATCACCGCCATGTTCGTCGATCATCTCCAGGGCGCGACCGCCACCACGCGCCACACAGGTGAGGGGATCTTCGGCAATCAGGACCGGCAGACCGGTTTCTTCCATCAACAACCGATCCAGGTCGTTGAGCAGGGCCCCGCCGCCGGTCAGCACCAACCCCCGTTCGGCAATATCGGAGGCCAGTTCCGGCGGAGTTTGCTCCAGCGCCGTTTTGACCGCACTGACGATACCGGAAAGCGGTTCCTGCAAGGCCTCAAGGATTTCATTGCTGTTGAGGGTAAAAGTGCGCGGTACTCCTTCCGCCAGGTTACGGCCACGAATTTCCAGCTCGCGGACCTCGTTGCCCGGGTAGGCGGTGCCGATTTCATGTTTGATACGTTCAGCGGTGGCTTCGCCGATCAGGCTGCCATAATTACGGCGTATATAATTGATGATGGCCTCGTCAAACCGATCGCCACCAATACGGACCGAGGCGGAATAGACGATGCCGCTCAGGGAAATGACGGCCACTTCGGTTGTGCCGCCGCCGATATCCAGCACCATGGATCCGCTGGCTTCGCTGATGGGCATGCCGGCACCGATGGCAGCGGCCATGGGTTCTTCAATCAGATAAACATCGCGGGCGCCGGCGCCGGCGGCCGATTCCCGGATTGCACGGCGCTCCACCTGGGTGGAGCCGCAGGGGACGCAAATCAATACCCGGGGGGAGGGACGGAAAAAGCGGGTTTCGTGGACCTTGCGGATGAAATGCTGCAGCATTTTTTCCGTCACGGTGAAATCGGCAATCACCCCGTCTTTCAACGGGCGAATGGCAACGATGTTGCCGGGGGTGCGGCCCAACATCCGTTTGGCTTCCATCCCGACGGCAGCAATACTTTTGGGCCCGCCCGGGCCGCGTTCCTGCCGAATGGCGACCACGGAAGGTTCGTTCAGGACAATGCCCTGGCCCTTCACATAAATCAGGGTATTGGCAGTACCCAGGTCGATGGAAATATCGTTTGAGAAAAGACCCCGAAAACTTGAAAACATATTTTTATAGTCTGTGTGTGCGGCTGAACCGGGTTAAAAGAGGTACTTTAATAAAATAGAGGGGCTTTGGGCAAGCAATCATCTGTGATAACGTTACCAATTTTCCAAGCCTGAACCGTTATTTACCGTACCAGCAGGAGCAAGTAGCAAGTATGTCACTGGATAAGTCACAAGTCGAAAAAATCGCTCATCTGGCCCGGTTGCAGATTGATCCTGCCGATGTGCCCGAGTATGCCACTAACCTGTCCAATATTCTGGACCTGGTCGAGCAGATGGACGCGGTGGATACCGAGGGCGTTGATCCGATGGCGCATCCCACCGATGCGGTGCAACGCCTGCGTGAGGATGTCGTGACAGAACATGATCAACGCGATCAATTCCAGGCGATTGCCCCGCAGGTGGAAAACGGTCTTTACCTGGTTCCCAAGGTCATCGAATAAGTGATGTCAACGGCATGCGAAACCATGCCGTGATCCAGCCTGATTTATTTACCATCGAGTTTGTATATGCATACTAAAACCATTGCCCAGCTAGCCGCCGGATTGCGTAACGGTGATTTTTCCAGTGAGGAACTGACCCGCGCCTACCTGGATCGGATTGCGCGCCATGATGACAGCCTCAACAGCTTTATCACGGTAAGTGAAGAAGATGCGCTGCAGCAGGCCCAGGCGGCGGACCAGCGTTTGAAGGCGGGCGATAGCACAGCCTTAACCGGCATTCCCGTGGCGCAGAAGGATATTTTTTGTACCGACGGCGTGCTCACCACCTGTGGATCACGCATGCTGGAAAATTTCGTCGCGCCCTATAGCGCCACGGTAATCGAAAAATTCAATGCCGCCGGTGCGGTGATGTTGGGCAAGACCAACATGGACGAGTTCGCCATGGGGTCATCCAATGAAACCAGTTACTACGGCCCGGTGCGCAATCCCTGGAATACGGAGACGGTCCCGGGGGGATCCTCCGGGGGTTCGGCCGCCGCCGTGGCCGCCCGCCTGGCCCCCGCGGCCACGGGTACCGACACGGGGGGATCCATACGTCAGCCCGCGGGTTTGTGTGGTATTACCGGTCTCAAACCCACCTACGGGCGGGTGTCCCGCTACGGCATGATCGCCTTTGCCTCCAGCCTGGACCAGGGTGGGCCGCTTGCCCAGACGGCGGAGGACGCCGCTATTTTATTAGGCACGATGGCCGGCTTTGATACCCGAGATTCCACCAGCATCGATCAAGCGGTACCGGATTACACCGCCAGCCTGAATGCGGATATCAAGGGCCTGAAAATTGGCCTGCCGAAAGAGTATTTCAATGAAGGCCTGGATGCGGAAGTGGGCAAGGCGGTGGAAGCGGCGATTGAGGAATATAAAAAGCTGGGCGCCGAAATTGTCGACATCAGTCTGCCCAATAGTCATCTGGCGGTACCGGCTTATTATGTCGTCGCCCCGGCGGAGTGTTCCTCCAACCTGTCACGTTTCGATGGCGCGCGCTTCGGTCACCGCTGTGAAGCGCCGCAGGACCTCGAAGATCTTTACAAACGCTCGCGCGGGGAAGGCTTCGGCGCGGAAGTGAAACGACGCATCATGATTGGCACCTATGCATTGTCCGCCGGTTACTATGATGCCTACTATTTAAAAGCACAGAAGGTTCGACGCCTGATCAGCGAGGATTTCAAGCAGGCCTTTGAACAGGTCGATGTCATCATGGGGCCGACCGCACCGACCGTGGCGTTCAAGCTGGGTGAGAAGAAAGATGATCCCATCACCATGTACCTGTCGGACATCTATACCATCGCGGTCAATCTCGCCGGTCTGCCGGGGATGTCGATTCCGGCCGGCTTCGTCAAACAAATGCCGGTTGGCCTGCAAATCATTGGCAACTACTTCGACGAAGC
>CBDUOW010000124.1:0-5337 GCA_965368945.1 uncultured Gammaproteobacteria bacterium | reverse complement strand
TCGATGTGGCTACGGAGTTTAATCCTGAGAAGATGTTAAAGCTATTTAATGTTGGTTATAACTTTGGTCTCAACGGAATCAAATGGCAAGAGGATGTTTCTCTAGATGAATATGATAATCGATAATCGTTACCTTGCCTGTTACGTATACATTTTATCAAAGATATATGTAGATACGGGTACTTACAAATAATGGATTTTCTTACCTTTAAAAGTTTCATTAGCACTGAGGTTCTCATAGTATTTTATTACATCGGTGCAATTGTATTGCCTATCGGTATATGGTTAGTATTAATATGGTTTATAAGAAAATATAAATTTATTGAGGGCGCATATAAAAAAGGAAGAGAAACAATATGGGGATCGTTAAGTAGAAAACAACAAACGAGACTGGTTGCGCTCTTTATATCTGCTTTTCTATTTATGGAGCTATTTTGGCGAATGTTGTTTGAGTTTTTAATCGCTTATATGCAAATGCGTGATGCGCTATTGCAATCACAAATATTTTAAGCAGTAAATTCAACAAATAAGACCCCCACTTTAAAAACGTTTCCACTGGATCGATTGCTAGCGATACAGCGACCACTCCCGCTCTGGGTGGACTAAGATCGGCGCGCCTTGACCACCACAAAGGCTCCCTGACCACGACCGGCGTGCAAGGGTTCGATCTCCTGGGTCTCCTCCAATGGTTTTGACAGGGTCTGCACCCAGACAGACTCGGTGAAGCCTGTGTCGCGCAGCAGTCGTTCCACTTCATCGGCCGAGTAGAATGTCGCCTCACGATAAAATACATTCTCCGCCTGGTGTGCCAAGTAGTGTTGTCCGAGGTCGCTGGTACGGTCAATGAAACCGATAACCAGCTCACCGCCCGGTTTCAGGATACGATGCGCCTCAGACAACATGGCGGTGGCGTCATCCACAAAACAGATAGTGGTGACGCTCAGGGCATAGTCGACGCTGCTATCCGCAAAGGGTAGGGCTTCGGCCACTGCTTGTACGGTTGAGATCCCCCTGTTCGTCGCGTAGTCCAGTACCTCGCGGGCTGGGTCGATGCCGATCAGCACGCCCAATGGGACGGCGAAGCGCCCGGTGCCCACGCCGATGGCCAGGCCCAGGCCGCGCCAGGGCAGCAAGGCGCGGACGGCCAGCAACTCCGACTGGTAGGCCGCCGCGTGGCGCACAAACCAGTCATCATAGCGGCGGTGGTGGGCTTCGAAGGGTGTCGTTCTCGGCATGGTTAGAGTAGCTTCCTCAGGGCCTGAACAACGCGCGTGTTATCGTCGGCCTGCGCGGCAGTGATTGCTTCTTCGATAGGTGGTGAAGGGTTTTCGCACAGCAGTAGTTTAATGCCCTCGAACGTGCCGCCGCCCTTTCCCAGTATTGACGTCATGTTATCGCTCCTTTTTGTACCGCATCTTTTTCCATGTCCCACTCCGCTCGGAAGCCATAAAGACGCAGTCATCGTACCACCGATGGTGGTACTTCAATGATCGCTCCACAACCGCCCTCGATAAAATCGTTACTCCAAACTTGGTGGAACAGCGAGATGGCCTTGTCCCCGGTGCAATGGCTGGGTGCGATCTCCTTGACACCAGGTCCATGAGATTGTCGATGATGCAAAACAAATAAGACACCCACTTTAAAAACGCCATGAATCGCTAGCCAGCTTCCAATTTGAAGCTGGCTTAACGGCAATGTCAATTTTAGGATGGGTGTCCACTTAGTATCTCAACTCAGCAATAATTTCTGATACAGTGCCAGCCATTTCTGTGCAATTGATACCGCCACCTTCCAGTTCAGCACGGAATTTGGGGCCAAAATCTCCCGCCACCACCTTGTCTATACCTCTGCTAATAAGAAACGAGGCGGCCTTTCTGCCAGCAGCTCTTTCCGTTTGTGACACGGGGTTGGGTATAGACTCGGATAAACCACTTTCTGTATCGAGAAACAAGTAATACGGTGCCCGCGCTCCATGCATGGACACCTGCGCATCTGTTTCTGAGGTTGTTACTGCAATGGCAATTTTCATGACTGCCTCCTATTCAGAATCAATGCATAAACTGGAAATAGGCGATAGTGCCAATACCGGCCAGAATCAGTAAAAGTTGTCGCAACGCAGACTTAAAACCGATTTGATGGTGCAAACTTGGCACCAGATCAGCCACCGCTATATAAATAAAGCTGGCTGCGGAAATCGCCAGAATGTATGGCACGGCTTCCATTGTCGCACCGAGAAAAAAGTAGGCAATCACTGCCCCCGGTAAGGTGGTCAATGACGACAACATATTCAGAACCATGGCCCGCGTCCTGGAATAACCGCTTTCAAGAAGAATGGCGAAATCCCCCACTTCCTGCGGAATTTCATGGGCAATCACAGCCAGGGAAGCAGCAATACCTAATGGAATAGAGGTGAGGAACGCCGCCGCGATTACAAAACCATCCACAAAGTTATGAAAGGCATCACCGATCAGGATCAACGGCCCGGCCGAGCTGTGCACTTCACATTCCGCATCATGGCAGTGCCGCCAGATGACCATCTTCTCAAGGAAAAAGAACAATACAATGCCGCCGAGCACGGTGCTGGAAACAGACAAGGCTGGTGCCTGCTGCATACCCTTGGGGATCATGCCAAGAAAGGCAGCGCCGAGCAGGGTGCCGGTGGCGTAACTGAGTAGACAGGGCAGCAGGGTCTTTCGCATTCGAGCCGGGAATGTCAATAGCAAGGCGGCGCCGATGATCGCACCCACACTGCCCAGTATGCTGAATACAATAATCCAGGTCAGTATCATGTGCTTTCTCCCGTATTCATTCCACGCTCGACTATCATGTCTCCTGCGCTACCAGTTTTTCAACCAGGATGCCGTTAATCACAGCAAAGATAACCAGGTACAGGCACAATACCAGGGTATAGACAAAACCAAAGTAATGAATCATTAATGGTAACAAGGGAAGCTTCACGGCACGACTATATAGAAACGTAGCAATCAGTGCGGTTCGCATGCCCTTTTCTTGCAGTTCACTCAATACCGCATACCACGCATAGATGGGCCCGATGGAGAGAATGCCGCCGCTCACCGCTGCCAGCCAACCTTTAAAGCCCGCCCCTTTACCCAGGTAACGCTTAATCCACTTAGGCTCGAGGACCAGGTTGGCAATAAACAGCAGAACAAATACCAGCCCGAGTACCGGGAACACTTGCTGCATTACCCGCATGAAAAAAGCCAGGGCCTGCGCTGCCGCTTCCGGCTCGACCAGGCTCAATAGCCCGTAAGCAATCAGCACCAGCGTCAGAAACAACCAGCCACCAAGCCCTCTGCGTTTGACTTTCTCCGGCATCAGACCATTCCAAACAGTTGCAAGGTATAAACCGTTAAAAACGCGATGATGATGGATATGCCGAAACAGACGAGATTACGGTACACGGCAAAGCGACCACCCAACATCAGGGACTCAGCCGGCAGCTGCACGATCCCAACCGTCACCCAACTGACCAGTAACGCGGTTACTGCAACCAGCCCGACACCGCCGCTGAGCAATTCCCCACCCAGCAGATAGCTGGCCAGGGGGTGACCCACGGCGATACTACCGATAGATGCACCGAGCAATGCATCCGGGACCTCGCCATTGCCGAACAATCCGGCAGAAATCTGTTCAGGAAAAACCGTTATCACCAGACTGGTTGCCAACAACATACCAATAATGATCGGTAGCACATTGATGAATGTGTGTATGGTCTTCTTGAAGCTATCCTTTAGACGATTCCCTGCCTGCATGTAATTCCCAACCCTCGTTACTCTTTAATTCTGTGTAGCAAAATGTCTCACATAGTAGCGCCTGCCAAGATAGTCCACCTTCTTGAGGCTGCCCTCGGTGATCAATTCCTCTACCAGCGACCAGTCTGCCTTGGCACGCACCAGCAGTTCACTGACTGCCGATTCGCGCATGGGATGCACTGCGGTGATGCTGAGCAGGTCTTGTCGCACATCCCCGGTGAATGCGAAGGCATCCCCCTCATACCCGATGAGGTATTCCACGTGGGCCAACCTGCCGGCCAGAAGTTGATAGGCACGGTTCACCGTCACCTCACCCGGTCCGCGTATATCAATCTCGGCCGTGGGCCGCGTCGGGATGGAAAGATAGGCCTTAGTTATACCGATCTCGTGGAGGAAATCGGCAATGCCTGCCACGCTATCCTGACTATCGTTGATGCGCTCGATCAACATCGTCTCAGATACCAACTGACCACTGAACTGCTTTGCGAACTGGCGGATACCATCCAGGATGTCATGCAGGCGCAGCGCTTCATGGGGGCGGTTGATTTGTCTCCAGACGCCTTCGACGATGCTGTCGACCTTCACCGAGACCCAATCGGCCTTACCTATTGCCACACGGACATCCTCACACCAGAGTAACGAAGCATTCGAAATTACGGCAATCGGTATATTTAACGGACGCAGCAATTCGATTGCCTTGCCGAGATTGATGTCTAAGGTCGGTTCACCGTCGGGAACGAAGGTCAGGTATTCGATAGGCTCATCCACGCTGCGCGCCTTTTTCACCTGTGCACTTACTTCCTGATAGATATCTTTCGGGGTATAAAATTGCCGTGGTTCCACTGTTTGCCCTTTAGTGGCCCCCACCTGACAGTACAGGCAAGAATAGGAACAGGACTTCGGAGGGATGTTATTAATACCGAGACTGCGTCCAAGGCGACGCGAAGGGACAGGGCCAAAGGCAATAGTCATTTCCTTTCCTTACACTGAGAGCGTGGTTATGTGGAAATTGTATCCCATCGCCCATGAAAGTCTAATGTGGCTACGACCCGAAGCGAAACATGACCACTTATAAGCTCGAGGTGCAAATGACGGCTGTTGGCCCATTCTGGTGGAAAACGCTGTTTCTGGCCAGGGAGAAAAAATTTGAGCTTCTATGACAAGTTTTATTTTTTCAGATATGAGGGGACATAAGAAATACCTGAATTCTGAATACAGAGCCTCACATTTGTCCACACATTAAAATTTAACCGTACTTCTGAAAAAAATGAGTTTTGGCCGGAATCTGGGTTGCTCTAATTTTCGAGTTTTTCAACAGAATAGGCCGAGAGTGGACAATTTATGTTTTCAAAAGGCGGCTACATTATGGTTTTGTACGCAGGCTGCTGTACCAGCCCTGCCCCATACTTGTGCTGAGTAAGCCTGCAAGATTGGGATTTGGGGCGTGTTGCAAGAGGGTGATAAAGGCCTGCTTTAGAGTGGTGGCCCAGGGCTGTGATTCTACCAGGCAAGAAAGGCAGTCTCGCTATTCTGGGGCAAGATGACAGTTCGGTGCAGGAAGTCAC
>CBDUOW010000123.1:0-5357 GCA_965368945.1 uncultured Gammaproteobacteria bacterium | reverse complement strand
TCGCAAGGTCTGCTTCCCGATCACCATAGTAGACCGCCGGGTCAAAGATAATCGGCTCGCCTGCTTGAGTGACCGCATAGTTGCCCGACCACAGATCGCCGTGCAATAAAGAAGGCATCGGCTGATAGTCCGCGAACAAGTCGGGCATCGCTTGCATTAACTGTTCACCCTTGTGCAGCAAACTGCTTGGGCCCCCTCGCTGTTCAACCAGGCTAAGTTGATAGCCAAGCCGATGTTCTCGCCAGAACCCCTGCCAGTCATCATTGGGTGTATTCGGCTGGGGAGTAGAGCCGATAGTATTATTGCGGTGCCAGCCAAACTGATCACGGGTATGTTGATGCATTCGAGCAAGTTGCTGACCGAAGTTTCCTGCTGCGCCGCTATGTCCGCCACCGCCCTCAAAATACTCCATGACCAGATAGGCCTGACTCCCTTCCACCCCGGTACAAACCGGTACAGGTACCCTGATGGCGCGCGCGGCAGCCAATGCTTGCAAGCCATCCGCTTCCGCCTCGAACATATCGAGTCGCTCGGCACGATTCAGCTTTATGAAATAGCTTTGCCTGTCACCTAGCAATTGATAGGCACTGTTAATACAGCCACCACCAATACTATCGGCACGTTGTAGATAAAATGGCTCGCCGCTCGCCGCAGTGATAGCCTCCGCAATGTGATTCCAGTTCATTGCTTATACTCAAATATCGTTTAAACCAGGTTTATTATTTCATAATTGCTTAGCTGATATCCCGTACCCAAAAGACAAAGGGACAGGTACACTCTCAGATTGAATCCTGAATACCTGACCCAGATTAAAACACAAAAACTTCAGGTGGAATCGGGGTTGATTGAGGCAATATGTGCGACATCAAGCCGATTTGTTGATATAGGCAATTAAAATGGTTGATGACTGACCTGAGCGGTTTCAGAGTAAGCACAGCTTGCCCAATTGATGATTTACCCATCCTTGATAAAAACTACCAGGGGCATTTGCCGGCCATTTCGTGTATCACAGGATTCCAGCTCATGGCAAGGGTGAGGCACAGATTTAGTGCGGGTTATACACAGGGCCTGAAATTACAATATGTTACGTAATAGAAATGTCACAAAAACACGTCCAACACTACAAAAATAGCATAAGACTTTGATTTATAATATTTTATTTGCACGTTTAATTAGTAACCATTTTAACCGGGCAGTAACATACATGCGGGCTCGATCTGTTTTACCCCAAAGCTTCCACAGAGTTATCCACAACTTCTGTGGATAACAATACTTCTCAAGACTCGACAAGCACTTAAGTATAAATACTTAGAAATGTTCTTAATCCTCATCGCTAAATGGAGACTCCTGGAGACCGGATTATTGTGAGTCAAAAATCAGCTCCACCCGTATTACGAGTCGCTGTCGCCACCCCCCTGCGGCGAAGTTTTGATTATTTGCCCCCCAGTGATGTTGATATCGCCACGCTCAAACCCGGGATACGATTGCGGCTGCCCTTTGGCCGAACTGAAGTCATCGGGGTGTTGCTTGAAATTACCCAGCAGGCCCAGGTTGCGGCAGTACGCCTGAAACGGGCCAAACAGCGACTTGATGCGGAACCTGTCCTGAGTCCCGAATTGTTATGGTTACTTAATTGGGCCAGTCATTATTACCAGCACCCCATCGGCGAGGTCGTACAGCAAGCCTTACCCACCTTGTTGCGCCAGGGCCGGCCGGCCCGCGTGAAAGGCGTTGAGCACTGGCATCTTACTTCCGCCGGACAAGCCCTGCAGCCTGATGACATTTCGCGTGCTCCGCGCCAGGCAGCCCTGATATCCCTGCTTCAGCAGCACGCCGGGGATATCACCAGCGCTGAACTGAATCAACAGCAGGATCAGTGGCGCCCGGTGATGGCGCGACTGGTGGAAAAAAGCTGGGTTGAGATGAGTGAACAACAACTGGCTTCCAACCACGAACAACAGCCGAGTGAAAAACCTGAACTCAACGCCGACCAACTGCTGGCCGTGCAGCGGCTTTTGGACCACCTTGACCAGTATCACGCGTTTTTGCTCGACGGGGTTACCGGCAGTGGTAAAACCGAGGTCTATCTGCGCGTTATCGAATCAGTCCTGGCAGCCAACAAGCAAGCCTTGATCCTGGTACCGGAAATCGGCCTGACTCCACAGTTGTTGAGCCGCTTTCAGCGCCGCTTCCCTGATATTTCTATCGCCGTTCTACATTCGGGGCTCAATGATCAGGAACGCCTGCAGGCCTGGTTAAGTGCCAGTAAAGGAGACGCCGGTATCATCATCGGTACCCGCTCGGCATTGCTCACCCCGCTGGATCGTCCCGGCATCATTATCGTGGATGAGGAGCACGATCTCTCATTGAAGCAACAGGAAGGATTTCGCTACTCGGCCCGTGACCTGGCCATCGTGAGGGCCCAACACCTGAAAGTGCCTGTCATTCTTGGCTCGGCCACCCCGGCACTGGAAAGTCTCTATAACTGTGAGCGCGAGCGCTTCACTCGATTGCATTTACCGGAACGTGCCGGAACAGCCACTCCGCCAAAATTCAGCCTGATCGATGTACGCGGCCAGAAACTGGACAACGGTCTGTCCGCCCAACTTCTGCTCCAGATGCAAACTCATCTGGCTGCAGGTGGGCAAGTCTTACTGTTTATTAACCGCCGTGGATTTGCACCTGTGTTGATGTGCCACGACTGTGGTTGGCATGCCCGTTGTGATCGCTGTGATGCCCATATGACCATACACCAGCATGCCCGCCGCTTGCGTTGTCATCATTGCGGTAGTGAGCGACCACTTCCTGCCAATTGTCCTGAGTGTAATAGCGCCGATTTATTCCAGGCCGGCTACGGGACTGAGCGGGTAGAACAGGTGCTGAAATCACACTTTCCCACCACACCGATATTACGTATCGATCGCGACACCACACGCCGTAAGGGCGCCATGCAGACCATGCTGGAACAAATCAAGGCAGGTGAGCCCCAAATTTTGGTTGGCACC
The DNA here is from genome assembly GCA_965368945.1 of uncultured Gammaproteobacteria bacterium. Classification (GTDB taxonomy): domain Bacteria; phylum Pseudomonadota; class Gammaproteobacteria; order UBA6429; family Thiohalophilaceae; genus JAHEIJ01. The sequence continues at coordinate 2,352 of CBDUOW010000123.1, read as the reverse complement.
CAGATGCTGGCCAAGGGCCACCACTTCCCCAATCTGACCCTGGTGGGACTGCTGGATGCGGATTATGGCTTATTCAGTGCTGACTTTCGTGCCGCCGAACGTCTGGGCCAGTTGGTACTCCAGGTTGCCGGGCGAGCCGGGCGAGCCGAGCGACAGGGGGAAGTGTTAATCCAGACTCATCACCCTGAATCACCGCTACTGCAAAGCCTGCTCAGTCATGACTATGGGCGTTTCGCGCAAGCCCTATTGTCTGAGCGCCAGGCCGCCAACCTACCCCCTTATAGCCACCTTGCCTTACTGCGGGCCGAAGCAGTTGATACCCAGGCTCCCTATCGTTTTCTGGAGGAGGCGCACTCTCTTGCTACACAACTGCATGGCAATGGGATTGAGGTATATGGGCCCTTTCCGGCCCCGATGGAACGGCGCGCGGGTCGAAACCGCGCCCAGTTACTGTTGCAATCCAACTCACGCGCCAGCCTGCAGCTATTACTTTCGGCCTGGTTGCCGCGACTGGAAACTCTCAAAAGCGGCCGTAAGGTACGCTGGTCGATCGATGTCGACCCACTGGAGATGTTCTAAGCCACCATATGTAAAAAAATACTCAAGCCAGACAGTGATTTAGTCGATATGCTAATCAGGTGCTTGAGGTGGACGACAGGCCGCGTCTTACATCACAAAATTAAATAACAAGCTGCCTGACATATTATTCGAACAGGGTTAACGCCATGGAAAAATTGAAATATTTCGTCCTCGGACTGCTGGTCGTTGTGGTGCTGGCTTATGGTGGCATCAAGGCCTATATGTATTACAGCCTCAAAAATAACATGGACCGATTGGCGCAACAGTTCAGTCTTTTCGGTCAGCTTAAATATGGTGACCTCACAACTTCAGTAAAAGGCAGTCTCGCGGTAGAGGATTTAGAAATCCGCATTCATGGCATGGATGACGAACTGCGTATCAAGGCCATTCGCTACCAGACACCCAACCTGTTATACCTTCTGCAGGCCAACAAACAACTTGAGCAAGGTCGTATCCCGGAAAGCCTGAGCTTGAGTATTGAGGGTCTCAATATAGGCCTGTTCGGAGAGTTTACCGACCGGCTTGAGAAAATCGTCAGTGAACTTAACTTCCAGCGACAGGGAATCAATCCGTTGTGCGGCGGTCGTCTGTTTTTCGGACCACGCGAACTGCGCGACATGGGTTATGAAGAAATTACCAGCGATATCCAGATTGGATACCGATTCGACCCGGCTAATGCCCAGATCATTGTTGACATGATTTCGAGTACAGAAGATATGGCTGCCGCCAGAATACAGGGCATCATTGAAGGGATCAGCGACACTTCCTTTGTTAGCATGATGCAACCAGGCAATCCACCACGCCTTAACACCGTCACCGTTAAATACATTGATCAGTCCTACACCACACGTTTCACCAAGTACTGTGCCGGCCTGAGTAAACTCGGAATTAATGAATACATTGCAGCCGAGGCAAACCAGCGGCCGGCTTACTATGGCCTCACCTGGGGATTTGTTCCCGGCCCCGGTCTGCGCCAGGCCTATGGTGCGTTTCTCACCAATCCGGGGCAGATCGATGTAAGCCTGGAACTACCCGAATCCGTCACCCCGGACAATGTGCACCTGTTCAAGCCCGAAGACATCCCCGGACTGCTCAACCTGCAAGTCAGCGTCAATGGCGAGGCGGTCAAGGATCTCAGCTTCGATTTCTATAAAGGGAAAAAACTTGATCTGAGTGGCAATATCGATCGCTTGTTTGCCACGCCGGAGGCAGCACCGGTTGCCCCCCTGAGAGAAAAGAAAATAGTTAAGTATGAAACTAAATACCACACCGTTCCGGTTTCCAGCCTGGAAAAGTATGTCGGCGAAGAAGTCCGTTTGCAGACAACTTCCGGAAAAACCCGTCTGGGATTTCTGACCAAGATCGGCAGTAATGTGGCTCACGTGGAACAACGGGTGCATCGCGGCAGGTTTACCATGACGGTACCGTTAGGCAGCATCGCCAAGGCCGAAGTGCTGCTGACCAGACCCGTCAAATAATTCGTACTATCGACAAGATATAGGTGCGTTCGCCTCCAGGCGGCGCACCTAAATTCTTGTTATCACTAAGCCTCCAGCAACCCACCATAAACAGGTATAATCCGCGCCTTTGTTGATACAAGTGATTAAACCCTGAAATGAAGTCCCGACTCAAAGACCTGGTGTCGGAAGCTGTCGCCAACCTGCAACAGAATGGCACGCTCCCGGCTGAGCTCGATCCCAATATCCAGATCGAGCGGACCCGTGACAGTAGCCACGGTGATTTCGCCTGTAATATCGCCATGCTGCTGGCCAA
>CBDUOW010000122.1:0-5364 GCA_965368945.1 uncultured Gammaproteobacteria bacterium | reverse complement strand
CATGCTCTCTTCCATTGCGGCGTAATTTTTCAGCCCAGTGTGCCTTGAATATATCAACAACTGAAAGTAGCACCCATACAATAATTATTGTTATGGTTGTTTTCGCACGCAATAGCGCTCGTGTTTCAACTGACGGATGAATAATATCGATCCAATGATAGCCAATCCCAACTACAATTAACCAACGAAATGGTCCGATTATAAACCGTGCCCAGATTCGAGACTGATCAGTTCCTTTACGTCGCAGCAGCCATCCAACAAGGTAGGTAGGAATGAACGCAATGATATAGGCGCCGAGAATAACGATGGACAATAGTATCCATTGCCACGTCTGTAATGTCAGGAAACGATAGTCAGGTAAGCTAAGGTAGAGTTTTTCCCCCCATATCCCGTAGCCATATTCACGATAGAGTTTAGGTATTTCGCGAACTGTTGCCGAAGAAAATTTCCAGATATAGATACCGTCACCACGGGGCACTCTTTGTACTAGCACATCGACTTTATCGTCATTCAGACTTATTCGACCGACAAAATCCCTGTAGGATGGCAGGCCATCATCACTGTGGCCATTTGGATCAATACTTAGGATATCCATATCCACCCACAAGGCGCGGTCTAATACTACCTTTAATTGGCGCGCCAGTTCAGGGCCATCACTCTGACTATAACCTCTCGGCATATTTCGAAGATCCAGATACTCCGCAGCTGTCTCGTAGTCATTCTTTTTAACTGCCCCAAAAAAACCCCCAACGGCAGTTCGAGGCACACCCCGATCCAGTTTATCAACGGGGCCAAATGGTTTTGATTGGGATGTAGTTTTCTTGCCCTCTTCCTTCGCTACCCCTTTTTTAGCTGGCTCTTCTATGACTTGTTTCAGTGTAGGCTCACCTTCCTGGGTTTCGGCGAAGGAAAATTGTGAATAGCCTGACACAAGTGCCAACAACAGGATTAAGAAAGCGCGTAATAAATGATTTTGGTATTTCAAACCAACGCCATGAAAATACCGTACTAAATACATCATCATGTTAATCAATGCTATTTACTCTATTGTTACCATTTTTCGCTATGCGGCTAAACGCCCATCGGATAAACGGATATAAAAACCAGGACAGTTCCCAGGCAATGGGACCCACGAAAGCAAACGGCATAGTAATCAGGGCGGTAATGGGTTCTGCAAGATTTTGTTTTAGCAACTCTTCTGATTTTTCGGCAGGCACATCATCAGAAACCAGATCACCTTTTCGGTACGCATAGTACCAACCCAGATAGGCACTAATGGCCAACAATAACGCGGCAATGCTTTCTAACATTCGAGTATCGGCACCGGCGCCCAGGCGTAGTCCGGTACCGATGCTGTAAAGAAAAAAAAGTAAAAAGAACAGCTGAAAAATTGCGATCACTGTGTGAATACGATCTGTCGCCTTTAAATAACTAAACAAGGAGTTATTCTGCAGCCAGAAAATAATTACGATTACCAGGCCGAGCAATACAATAAGAAAAGTATCCCAATTGTTCAAAACCAGCTCCAGAACCGAATTTGAGTCACTTTCACCTTTCTCTGGCCTCGGGAGGATCATAAACAAGCGCCAGATAACCAGCGCATACACGACGTCCATTACCCGCTCAAGACGTACAAGTTTTAGATTTTTTATTGAGGCCGAACTGGTCATTGCAGATTATTTGTTAAGTTATAAATTCAGGGTAACCTGATAATTTATTATAGTTATATGCGCGCCTGAATGTAGATTTGCGGCCCGAAATAACGGTACTCTATTTCGCCCTTCCATTCGTCGTCATCGATTTTAGCATCAAGATCAAACCAGCTTATCGCCGCGCCTATTCCGAAATTTTTCGTCAACCAATAATCCGTACTCAGACGTATATTGTACAGACTTCCCGAGAATTTGAATGCTTCATCAGTAATATCAAGGGCAAATACCTCACCATGCACACTGGTTGTCCATCGCTGGTTAATATAATAATCATAACGTAGTCCAAAAAGTGGTAATGGCACATCAGCACTGGCTGATGCATTTGCATTGGCATCCTCACCATTCAAGGACGCGTCGCCTTCAACCACGAAATCCAGAGCAAACCAGTGAAACCCGAATGAACCCGCCAATTCGTGTCTCTCGTTCTTGATAAAAGAGTAGGCATAAAACACAGGGGCGACCGTGAGGCTAAACTCGGTCTCCAAGGCGGCACCTATGGGGTATATTTCGTCGCCAATTTCAAGATCACGCAAAGCTTTCGCGCTGGCATCGCGCTTGAAACTGAAGTAGGAAACACCAAGCCGATGCCGGTCGGCAAAACGCCAGGTTCCACCCACCCAGAAAACAGACTCATCTTCTTTTAATCCCAGGTCATCCTCAAGATCAATGCTGTCACCAGCCCCGACTGTCTGATTATCTACCCGCAGTATGGTGTTGAAAGCCGGCAGGAACGCGCCCAGCCCAAAAGTAAGTGTTTCTTCGCCCTGTTTAATCCAGTCATCGGCCTGGCTTGAAGCAGGAGCAAGGATAAGAAAAGCCAGCAAAACCAATATATTATTATTTGTATGAATCATTCTCGCTCACATCCTTAAAACCATACCTGGACAATTGGTTCATGCACCGCTTGCTTTTGCCTTGTGGATAAACAGCGCTCTCAGTTTATCCCAAAACTCACCTCCAAGCACAAACAAGCTGGTCAACAGAACAAGATCACCGATAATCGCGAACTGTAAACGATGTTCTTCAACTATGGGGAAATAGCCTGAAATGTAAGGCGCAATCCAGCCCAGGAGCAATGGAATTGTAAACAGGACTAAACCGATACGATATCTTGTCAGGCTGACAGTTTCTGGTGGCGCAAAGTGTCTCCCCAGAAATCCGAACAGCAATTGTTTCAGGTAATCAAATCCGGTTTTTCCCATCACCGCCGCAGCCACCAGCATCGCCAGTTCAGGGACACCCACTAACAAAAAACCGGAGAGCGCGGTCTTCCAGCCATCTGACAGAGGCAACATAGTGACCAGCGGAACAAGTAACGGGCTCAGAAACCCGGCGACAAATATAAAACCGCCAGTATATAGACGGCCTTTCGAGAGTTCGCTCTCTGTTGAGTCACTGTTTGTTGTCGTTATCATATAGATTAAAATGGTAGCACTAAAATACGGTTCCTATGTGCACTTTTCTGCTGCCCAATGAATCAATTATTAGCACATCCCGGAGAAGTTTATCTATGATTTGTTCAGGAGGAAGTGAACGGTGATTGAAATCATCTTGTTAGCCGGGGTCATTTCGGTTGAGCTCGAACCCTATGCGGTCGAGACCTCTGAAGCAGACACCCCTGGCGCTGGAACAAATACTACGATTGATCGCGGCGCATTTCAGTGGACCACCCGCAAAAGTGGACCCGACAGTTCTCTTAATCTGGATAAAAACGATTCTGTGCACGATGGGCCAGAACGAGATGCATTTGGCAGGCCGGTTGAGGTTGAAGATTAGAAGTTATGATACGAACTGGATATGGCATAAAGGGGGGTAATATCGAGGGGCGCACAAGTGTCACGGAAGGCATGGATACCGAGAGTGATTGGGCAAGAGAGGGATTATGGCGCACTTCCCTGTGCGCCACCCCTTCGGGGCCAGCATCGCGACTGCGATGCTGTTCAAAATCGTTCCCGACGATGTTGTCGAACCCGTCTCTTTGAAATATCGAGGGTTCTCACTAAAGCCTATCTATTCCGGATAAAACAAAAGGCTCCCGAATGGGAGCCTTTTGTTTTATATGGCGGAGAGAGAGGGATTATTCGTCGCGATGCTCCTCACCTCTTCGAGGCCGCCGTCGCTAACGCTCCAGCGTTCAATGATGTGTCACATCATTGTCGAACCCAACTTAATTTATATTATCTCGGGTTCGAATCCGTACATCTACTAGACAAACTAAAAAGGCCCCAGTCGGGGCCTTTTTAGTTTGTATGGCGGAGAGAGAGGGATTCGAACCCTCGATACGGGATTACCGTATACACACTTTCCAGGCGTGCTCCTTCAGCCACTCGGACACCTCTCCGGAAAACTACTGACAGCCCACGTTGCCTGTGGTGGCAGGGGCTGTTTCAAAAGAGGCGCAAGGTTAAACCAGATGGGGCTGGAGTGCAATTCTGGCTCTGTGCGACTCCTATGAATACTGCCCATATATTATGGAATGCTTCAGACATCAGGTATTCGCTGATTTCAGGCCCCAACTCATTCACTTAGAGAGGCTCACTGATAACCGCCGGTTGCGGTAGGGCGGTTTCAAATTGGACCCTTTCGGCCATTGCCGGGTTCATATAAACCCTACCCTGTTCATCTACCAGCATCACAAATTTCAGCCCCATTTGTCGGGCGATACGATACCAGTCCTTTGGACCCGCCACGCTTAATGCGGTGGCGGCCGCATCGGCCCTGGCGCCAACATTGTCAATCACCGTCACCGATGCCACGTGGCTGACCGGCATGCCGGTGCGAGGATCGATGATGTGGGAATAGCTCACACCGGCATGTTCCCGGTAGCGCTCATAATTGCCGGAGGTATAGATAGCCTCACCATCCTTCAGCTCCACCGCAGCCAAGACACCTTTACCTTGAGGATGCCGCACGCCAACCTTCCACGGGCGATCCCCATGGCTGCCGATGACATTCAGGTCGCCCCCGGCATTGATGATGGCATTTTGTATCCCCATGCTGCGCAGCCGCTGCATGGCCAGATCCAGCGCGGCGCCCTTGGCGAAACCCCCAAAATCCAGGGAGACCGCCGGATTACGGCTACGAACCTGATCACCATCGACGCGAATATCCGCCATGCGGGGCTGTTTCTCTACCAGCGCCCGGATCACATCCTGAGACGGCGGTGGACCGGTCGGTAATTCATCGCTGTGGAAACCCCATAACTTGACGAGCTGCCCGATGGCAGGATTGAACAGGTCGTCACTCTGGGCCGCCAGCTCGCCAGCCTGCTCAATTAACGGTAGCAGAAATGGACTGACCGAATGAAACTCGCCGTCGGGAAGTTGCTGATTCAATCGACTGAGTTCACCGGCTTTCCAGGCATGCCAGTCATTGTGCATGTGCTGAAAATCCTCTCCCACTGCCGTGACAGCTTGTTGTGCCTGAGGCAGCTCAACCCCGCGAATCGTGAATTCCACCAGCGTCCCGAACAGGTACTGGGTTTCCCGGTATTCGGGAACGGAGCGTTGGCAAGACACCAGCAGCAGCGAGAGAATAAGGAGGAACACGGTGAGTCGGGTGCAGTTCATGCCTGAATCATAAACAAGTCTCAACCAAAGAGGGACTTTTTACCCGATCTCAATGCTCCATGGAGGGCTACAAGGATGCTTGT
>CBDUOW010000121.1:0-5479 GCA_965368945.1 uncultured Gammaproteobacteria bacterium | reverse complement strand
CTCATTACCATTGAGCAGGAAAAGGTACTAGAATCCAAGAAAAGGGGCCAAAAAGCGGCAAATGAGCGTGAATTACAAATATTATTGTTAAAAGAGACTATATTACGGATAGAGACGGAACTTGATCTAATACAAAAGCAGGAGATGGAGATAGGCCGATTGGCTGAAATCCTGCGCGATGACGAGGAAATACTGATGCTGATTGCAGCGGGAGTCGCCGATGGATCAATTTAAGGGACTCATGGCCGATCTCACCCAGAATGAGATATTCATGACCCACATCGAACGCATCCAAACCCAACGCCCCGAAGTCCCGGCATGGAATGGGGGGGCCGACCAAGCAAGTATCGAGCACTGGAAACGCCTATCCGCCCAACGGGAAGGATGGGACCTTTTTTATCAAAAACTTATGAAACCATAGTCAAAACCTATCGGAGAGACTACAATGACAGAAGAAACCAATGCACCTGAGAGCCAAGAGCCTCAAGTAGCCACACTGGATGACGTGATAAACGAATTTAACGTACCTTCACCGACTCCGACTCCTACGGCCCCGGTAGAGCCAAAAGCTGCCGAACCTGTAGTGCCGATGACCTTTGATCCGCTGGATGAGGCGAGCGTAAGACAATACGCCACTCAGCAAGCCCAAAGCCAGACGGCCCTGCAAAGCCAGTTACAAGAGCTGAGCACAAAGCTGACTCAATATGAGCAGCAAAGTGCCAAAGCCAAAGTTGAGGCTGATATACGGAGCGCAGTGGATACCGTCAGTTCCGACATAGAGAACGCCGACCCGGTAATGGTCGAACTCTATCTGGAGAAGATGGCCCGTGAGAAGCCGGGATTCCAGGCGATTTGGGATAATCGGGCGAACAACCCCGGAGCCTACAACAAGGCGCTGAAGGCTGTTTCAAACGACCTCAAAGGCCGATACGACTTCAAAGCTGACCCTCAATTGGCCGAGAACCACCGCGCAGCAAATCAATCTCAGCAACAGAGTGAGACGACCACCGTGCCGACTTATTCCAATCCTGCTGAAGAAGCACTTGCGAACGCCTCGAATGAGGCCGAGCGAATGGCAGCGTGGAAGAAGATCAAATCGGGAGGCTAGTCTGACTCTTTAGGAGTTAGCAATGGCGCAATTAATTACAAACCTTATCAGTAATGTAACGGCCCCGGTCAATTACATGCTGATGGAAGGGCTGCTTAAGGCTGCCCGTCGAAACCTGCCGTATTTCAACGGCTCCATGCCCGGACGACTCATTGAAAATCGCGGTGCTTACGCGGTTGAATGGGAACGTATCGAGAACCTGGCGGTTGCCACCACTCCTTTAGGGGAGCCCACTGGTAACGCCACGTTTGGTAACGGACGTGATTCTGTCAACCCAACCGTCACTCGTTTGAACGTCGCAATGGCCAAGTACGGTAACGCGATCACCCTGACCGAAGAAGTCGATCTGGTCCAGGTGAACGCCCGTGCCGCACGATTCATGGACACCCTCGGTGAAAACGCCGGTACGTCCCTGAACACCTTGCTGCAAAGTGACATCCTCTCTGGTGTGGCTACAACCCGTTTCGCGGGTGGTGTGGCTTCTGCTGCCGCAATTGGCGCAGCCATTACCCTCAGTGACATCCAGTATTCCGTCAACCAGTTGAACCGTAACTCGGCCATGAAGATGTTTCCGATTGGCTTCGGTTCTACGAATATCGGCACCGCTCCGATCCGACAGTCCTACTTCGGTATCTGTCACCCGGACGTGGAAGAAGATATCCGTGGTCTGGGTGCCGGTAACTTCATCCCAGTTGAACAGTACGGTGGTTACACGCCGACTCTGGTGGGTGAGTTCGGTGCTGCCGGTGGGGTTCGCTGGTGTACCTCTGAAATCGCCACCATCACGGCGGATACAGGTACGGCCTCAGCCAACGGTCTACGGGGTACGTCTACCGTGTTGCATGATGTTTACGATTGCATCATCTACGGTGAAGAAGCCATTGGTACGGTGGGTCTTGGTGAAGAACATGCCAAGGAAATCTATCAGGGCGGAGACAGGATCCCAGCCGTGCAGTTGATCGCACATCAGCCGGGAACCTCCGGTGTAGCCGATATGTACAACGAAGTCGGTTCGCTGGCCTGGAAGTCGTTTTATGCAGGTAAAGTGCTTAACGATACCTGGATTATCGGCCTCAAAGTGGCTGCATCAAGCCTCTAACAGATGGGGGCCTTCGGGCCCCTTTCTTTAATTAAGGTGATTTATGGCTAAAGCAAAGAAACCGCATGAGAACGTCCCGAAAGACAAACGCCAAGCCGTCAAGGGGCCGGATGCCAAGCTGAAGATCAATATGTACATTCCCGATCATGAGCCGGTGGAATTGAACATCACCATCCCGAATCTGGGTGGCGGTTCCACGTGGAACAGGCGTACGCCTCAGTACATTCGTGATCTGATTCTCAATACCCTACGGGGCAACTATGGGAACAAAGTCCAATGAGCACGTTCCTGGATGGAGTCAACCGGGTCTTGGTGCAAAACGGCATTATCACGGGTGACGATGACAACATCACGACCTTTGCCGACCTCCAGCACAGGGCCTCGGTCAATCTGGCGAAGATTGCGATCCAAAGCACCATTACCGAACTGTCCTCGGACAAATGCCTCCCGGTGGAGGAAACCGACGCCACGATTACGATGGTACAAGGACAACGCACTTACGACCTGGCGAGTGATTTCGTCAGATTCATTGAAGAAAAGCCTTTCTTCCTCGAACTCGACGCCTCTGGTGATTCAGAGAACCGGGTGATGACCATGTATCCGGGTGGTGAGGCGGAACTAAAGAGAAACATTCTGGACTACCGCGAGCAGCAGGGGACACCGACATGGTTCTACAACATGAAGGCATCAACCAAGAGTATCGGGGTCTTTCATATTCCAGATGCGAACTATGACGGAACAGACTTCCGTTACACCTACGAAAAAAGTATTTACCCCACGGTGGCGGCAGACACGCTCCCGTTTACCACCGTGCAGGAGGATCATGCCTTTTTGGACATGGCCTCAAGACGCTTTCAATTCATGTTTACCAAGCAACCGATGGAAGGACTGGAGCAGGACATTATCTACAAGACCGCTCGCACAGGGTTGTTAAATCTCCTGAGACAGAACTATCCCACCACTGAATACGGGTACAGCTATACATGAAGATGCTATTTCCCGGTGGATTGAACGAGAATGACGGCACCCTGATGGAGGAATGTCAGGAAGGCTGGAACTTCGAGTTACGCTATGGGGATACCGATTTAAGACCGAGAATGCCCAATGACCTGAAAGGCACCGCCACGAATACCGGCGATATCCGGGGGATCATGCAGCTCATCAAAAAGGATGACACCGAAACCACGATTGTTTTCGCCGATGACGGGGTAACGCCGACCATTTATCTTTGGGATGGGGGGACGACCTGGACCTCCAAAAGAACCACCAGTCTTGCCATTGGCTCCAAACTGAGGGATGTGCATTTCGTCCTGGATGACACGCTCTCGATTGTAGATATTGCCAAACTGACCCCCTTAATGAGGTGGGACGGCACCACCGTTTCAAGGCACCTGACAGGACTGGCCGTGGCTCAACCTGTCTCGGTAACGGGCATTACCCGTACCGGGACGACAGCGACAGCCACCACTGCCGTCGCACATGGACGGGCCACGGGGGACGTGGTGTTTATTGCCGGGGCCGATCAAACTGATTACAACATCGAAGCGGAGATCACCGTTACGGGGGCCTCCACATTTACTTACGAAGTGGCCAATTCCCCCGTAACGCCCGCCACTGGGACGATTACATGGGATTTAGCCGTAGAACTCTATGCCAAGTACGGGGTGATCCACAACGGGCGCCTCTGGCTATTCAATATCACCACCGATGATGGAACTGCCGTAGACTTACCTCACATGATGGTGGCTTCCTTTTTCGAGGATATCGAGTCTTTCGACACCGCCAAACGCGCTCAGGACGACACCTTCTCCACCGGCGAAGAAGCGTTCTTCATGCTCTCCAAGGACCTGCGCCCCATCAACGGGGTGACGGTGTTCAACAAGAACCTCATCATTTCGACTGAGGATGGGAAGATTTACCGCCTTGCGGGGACGGATTCAACCAATTACGAGTGGGTCGATTATTACGCCGGTTCAGCCGCCATTGGTACGGAATCTATGGTCAACATGGGTAACGATGTGGCCTTCATGCGAAAAGGGGGGAATATCGAGTCCCTGGTCGCCACCGATACTTCGGGTGACGTGGAAGCTGATGACATCTCAAGATGGATCCCCGACACCATAAAAGACCTTTCCGGGGCTCTTACGGTCTACGATCAGAGTAACCAGAAAGTCTATTTCTTCACAGACGGGAAAGTCCTGGTTTTGTTCAAGGATGCGCTCTACGGCTACGGGGGTAAACTCTCCCCCTGGAGCATCTACAAAACCCAGCTCGCTTCGGAATACTACACGAATGCCGCGAGATACCTTCGCCGACCGGGAGAATCTACCTACGCGGTCTATTGGGGCGATGACTCGGGGAATGTCTATGACATGAACGGGGGAGGCTACGGGGATGCTACGACCACCTCCATCGAAACCCGGCGAAGAACCAAGCTGGTCAACGACATGAACCCGGTGCAGGAAATCATCAACGGTAAAGTCCAGTATCGAAGACAAGGTGAATGCCAGTTGGTTTTAGAATTTGACTGGTCAGATGACTACAACATCTCCCAAGCCATTATTAATTTGAAAGGCCCGCCCGCCGATGACGTAGCGCCCTATTTTGGGGGTGAAATCTACTGGGGCGGGGATTGGTACTTCGGACAGGGGTTCGCCTTTGCCGACAAGGTTTCAACCCGGGGATTCTCCCCCACAGGACGTTCGGAGAGCTTCTTTTTAACAGCCTCCTTGGATACATCCGTAAGATACAAGGTGGATCATATCGACATATTTGCATAGGTGACTTATGAAACCAAAGGAACGGCGGGACCGTCTGTTTAAGACGAGTCGGCCCAACATCAGAAAGATAGAGTTATTCGGAGAAGACGGATTCGGGAGAGACATGGGAGTGCTTTGGGGAGCCTACAAGATGGGCTCGTTCAAGGACATGCCCGAGATGACCCAGGAGCAATTTGCAGAATACTGGGTGAATGTGGCTGCCGAATACCAGAAACGGTGGATGATTGAAGATGTGAATACGAAGTTCAGTGAAGGCAGGGGGCCTATCGGCGTGATGATGGCGGTCTACAACGGCTGGGAGCTAGAGCCTCACTTTGAGCCGTTCGCTTGGGCGACTCCGAAGAATATCCTGAAGGGTGTCGTCGGGTTTCTTCAAATGATGCGCTATGATAAGGATGTGGGGATAGTGAATGTTTACTCACTGAAGGACACGAAACGGTTTTTCAAGCACGTCACGAATTATGGGGTGCTGCGATACGCCACCGAAATCCC
>CBDUOW010000120.1:0-5503 GCA_965368945.1 uncultured Gammaproteobacteria bacterium | reverse complement strand
CGGCGGGAAGTTGCAACAGGGCATCGACAACCTCATTGACGGTGCCATCACCACCCCCTGCCACCAGACGTGAACAACCTTCGGCATGAGCCTCTTGCACCAGTCGGGACACATCCCCTGCTTCCCAGGTGGCTCTCACATCAACAGGGCCATTTTCTCTTGCGCTGAAGATTGCAGACCTGACCGGTTCAAGACCTGCCTTTTTACCATTTAATATAATCCGGAGATCCATACTAAGTTATTACCCCTGTGATCTAGCTGTAGAAGTGCTACTTAACTAGAGTAGTTTTAATAATTTCACAACCTACCTTGCATCCTGTCGAATGCTGGTTTGAAGGTCAAACATGGCCTGTTGACTCACTTTAATCAAACCCAGTTCTGCCGGACGGTCAAGATCGACAACCAGGGTTATAAGTGCTGAGAACGCCAGCACCGCCGGTATGACTTGAATTAATCGGCGCGTCTGCGAGAGTCCACCCTGAGATCCCATGGTTATCATACTGAATGCCGTAATCGCGTAAAGCGTAAGCCAGATATTGCGTGGTATTCGTTCACGCAAAACCGCGGTCATTCGTTTCTCATGGATATCAATGATTTCGTTGATCGATTGAACGATCAAGATATTAAGCATGGTGGGATTCTCTTTCGCCGCCAACACAACCTGGTACCATAAAAGTTGCTGCAACTCGGTCGATCTTTTTATTGCCATGTTACGCTTGGCTTTGTCGATACCTGCCAGACGCATATCCACATACTCTCGCAATAAGCGTTTCACTTCTGTACGTTGTGGTTGAACAAGTAAGTCAGCGCGCAGGTATGCTGTATGGATTGCGTTAACTTCTTCAAGGAGATTCTGTTTGCGATGTTCAAATCGGGATGCAGCCATACTGAACGTGAGTGCCAGCACAAAAGCTGTCATCGTTAGTACGCCGCCCATTATCCCCCCATGGACGGTATCTTGCTTATCCTGATAATACGACCGTGCATACTTGCCGATTCGATAGCCGATCTCAAAAGCAATTAAGATGAAGACTACTGTGCCAACATACACAGAAATTATTGATAATGAATCAAGCAGCTCTGGTCCCATCCCCATCTAGCTCCCTTTTATGTCTGTAAGCTAAGGTTGCGGCCCAGGTACGCACGTTAGGCATGTCAAACTAAGGCCAAATCCTAAGCATACACCAATATTTAGCGTTTTATCGATAGCTACTTGGACTCGACGCGCGTGTATTCCTCGATATTACCTGACTGCGGTCGAAGAACAAGCTGGGTCTTACTGACATCAACGACCTCATCTGTCCATGTGTGGCCAACTCTGACCTTGCCAGTAGTACTTTCCGTTACCTTGGCGATGAGACGGCCATCCGTCAACCGCCAGCTTCCAGATGCATTTCCACGCTGTACAAATACTCCTCCGAGCACCCCATTTTGCAGTTGCGCAACAAATGTCCCGTCAGAGTGCAACGTTATCACAACGGAATTATCGCCTGAAGTCCGCTCCCAGGTTCCTACGAGCTGCTTTTCTATGGGTGAACAAGAAAGCAGGACCATAATCACGGCAAATAGAGTTAGAACCTTACGGAATGATATAATTTTATCGGATTGAAGAATAATCATTTTTCTCATATCCTAAGTTAATTAAACTATATGCATAGATATCCTGAATATGGTCGAGGCCAATCAGTCGACCCCGAGTGAGTGAGGCGGCCTATTGTTAAGAAAAAACGACGGGCCATTACGGCCCGTCGGTATCTTCAAATTGGCTACTTCGAACCACCACTGTCTTGCAGCTTGTCCATGACCTGGTCGATACTGAAGCTCGCTGGTTTCTGACGAGGTGGAAACTCTTTAAACGTCTCCAGAAAATTCCCGACATAGGCCTGGGCAGGAACAAACATGTATGCCCGATCGATCATCCAGTCGTAGTATGTATTCGACGTTCGATATGCCCGCTCATAAGGGTCACGACGGAGATTAAATAATAACGGTGTACGTAACACTGTCCATGGTTCGATCCATGCCCGCAACGTTGTGTATTCCTTCTGTTCCAGGAATATCGCTTTCCAGTCATTATAACGCAAGGCCGTCAATTCGCCTGTGTCAGCAAAATAGAAGATTTCACGGCGAGGCGCCTTCTCTTCCTGGCCAGTCAGGTATGGCAGGAAATTGTACCCATCGAGATGGACTTTATATTTACGCCCCATTGACTTCACACCACCCTTTTTCAGGCGTTCCTTGATATCAGGTGACCCTGCCGCCGCCATGTATGTCGGTAGCCAGTCCATATGGTGCATGATCTCGTTGGATACGCTGCCGGCTTTGATCTTGCCGGGCCAACGTACCATGGACGGGACACGCCAGCCGCCTTCCCAGTTAGTGTTCTTTTCACCAAAGAATGGCGATGAGGCTGCATCCGGCCAGGTATTCATGTGTGGACCGTTATCAGTCGAATAATGAACAATGGTATTGTCGGTGATACCGAGTTCGTCAAGCTTTTTCAGTAAAATACCAACATGCCTGTCATGCTCGACCATGGCGTCACTGTATACATCCTGGCCGGAGATACCCCGCAGTTCATCCTTTAGATGGGTGCGAAAGTGCATGCGCGTACCATTCCACCACACGTAGAACGGCTTGCCGGCCTTGTGTGCCCGTTCGATGAAATCCAGCGCGGCATCAATTGTTTCATCGTCGATGGTTTCCATGCGCTTCTTGGTCAATGGGCCGGTATCTTCGATCTTTTGCTTACCCTTCGGCAGTGCCCAACTGTGGATTACACCACGGGGTCCGAAACGTTCCTTGAATTTCGGGTTCTTCGGGTAATCTTCATTTTCCGGCTCTTCCTCTGCATTCAGGTGATACAGATTACCAAGGAACTCATCGAAGCCATGATTGGTCGGCAGCATGTCATCCTTATCACCGAGATGATTCTTGCCGAACTGACCCGTGGCGTAACCATACGCTTTCAGCAAACCAGCGATGGTGGGATCTTCTTTTTGCATCCCCAGGTCAGCGCCAGGCAGTCCCACCTTGGAAAGACCGGTGCGATACACGCTTTGACCCATGATGTAGGACGATCGTCCGGCGGTACACGACTGTTCACCATAGTAGTCAGTGAACATCATGCCTTCTTTGGCAATACGATCGATGTTTGGAGTTTTATAACCCATTAATCCAAACGTATAGGCGCTGATATTGGACTGGCCGATGTCATCACCCCAAATCACGAGGATATTGGGTTTGCTTGCCGCAAACGACACGGCTGTTGTGAAGAGCATTAAAACTGGTAATAGTAATACTCGTATGTATATTCTTATGTGATTATGCATAAATGCCTCCATGATTGATCTTTTATCTAAACATTATATTCCTGACAGTGTTACAGGAATTATCCCTACAAAAACTCGCAGGGCCTTAGCGAAGAGATTTTCCAACTGAGCTCACTGTCATCGCAACAGCCAGCATCGCGATGCCGTCGAAAATCAGTTTTACCCCTACCAGGATACCAACGGCCTTGTCACCCGCGAATGGCCACTCGAACCAGATTAAACCGCCAAGTACGATACTTAAGACACCACTCAAGACGATCCAGCCGCTACCTGTTGCCGGTGGCAAGCGGATGGCAAACACTATGTTCGAAATACCATCAACAACAAGATAGATGATGGCTGCAATAGTAATAACGCGTAATCCCAGCGCGGGATCGGTAATCATGACAATACCGGCAACGAGGGCCAGTAAACCAAACAAAAAGCGCAGAATCGCATCACCCCACGTCATGGCAACCCAGGCAAATGCAATCCGCAAAAGGCCACTCACCACCAGCAAAATCCCGATGACAACTCCGATGGTCATACCGGTTACCGTTGGCGCGAAAACTGCAATTAATCCAAGAATAATTAAACCGATACCAAGGTATTTGGCCATATCTATCATTTTCGGAACTACCAAATCAGATATATTGTTCATACGAATCACTTATTCCTATGTTGTCTCGCGTAATGCGATTGTTCATCGAATACCATGAAAATCAGAAACGACATACATTCAGGAAAATAAATTATTAAAAGCATCCTTGATTTTCGTGGCACCTGCCGACAGTTCAGTCTCAAAGGTATCGAGTTTGCCTGATGCTGTTTTACGTTTTTCATCCAGTTCGCCTTTATAGGTATCGATCTTGGATTGCACGTCTTTTTTGTATTTTTCGTAATCAGCCTTGGCACGTGCTTTATCTTCGTCGAATTTTGCCTGCATTGCGTCAATTTCTGCCTCCAACGCATCGGCTTCCCTGACATAGGCGTCCATCAGTGCATCAAGGTCGGCCATCAGTGCTGCATCTTCTTCAGCAATGGCAACATCGAGATCGGCTTCAAACACCGTTATGCTTGACTGAACTTTTTGTTTCCAAACCTGGTAGGCATCTCGTGTGTCCGCCGCACCCAGGGCAAGTTGTACCTGTAGATGCTCAAAAGAAGCTCTGACTTTGGTTTTCGTTTCCTCCGCCAAACCACCTGCTTCATCGATTTTATCTCTAACATGCTGCGCAACCTGTTCAAGCCGGCGCTTCTGCTCATCAACACGTTCAATAACGTCTGCCTTGTTGAGTTCAAGCTGAGCCTGCAATGCGGTAGCTTGTGCTTCCCATTTATCAAGCTTTGCATCAATAGCTTCACGGGTTTCTGTAATTGTGCTCATGGTTAACTCCTTTTACGTGTTACTACGTTTACAGGGTTGTCCTGTACAGGCCGGTTTTTACTGGGTTGCCTTTTGTAATTTATAAGTAATTGCGACCACTATTTGTTACGACCTTTTTTGATAGCACCGATCAGTAAATTCAATATCGGGCCTAAACTATTTGCCAGGTTAGTCGATGCTCCACCTGTCACCGTGGAAAAGCCGGAACGAATGCGTCGTACGTCATCAGTGACCTGGGTAACCTTCTCCTTGACTTCGTCAAAGTCCGCACTCAGTTCGTTGTAGGCAAGATCGCGAATGTCGCGAACCATTTTATCCTGCTCGGTATCCGGTCCGGCACCGCGCGAGATAACGACTACAATGATCGCGATAACCCCATCAGCCAGGGCAACAAGCAAGGCGGCAATGGCGGGTCCCTGATTGACAGCCAATGCCTGGTAGCCCGCGAAATTCAGCATGCCCAGCGCGAGTAGTACAAATACCAACGCGACGACCAATAACGCCGTGCGCGTCGCATTACGCCGTGCCTGAATTCGCAGCAGTGCCATTTCCGAACGGGCGAGAATTTTCAGTTTCATAATGGGATCGGTCATGGTTGTTACCTCATCTTGGCAGCAGGCGTCCCACCAGGACGCCGAGTGCAAATACAACGAGTACCGTCACGGGACTCGCTTCCTTGAGCTCCTGATCGATAGTATCGATTAGCTCCTGAAACTGGCTGCTGAGATCAGCCACTTCCGACTTTGCAGTTTCCGCTTCGTCAGTGCCTGGCTCACCCGTTGCTGTGTCCTGCGCTACAGACTCT
>CBDUOW010000119.1:0-5575 GCA_965368945.1 uncultured Gammaproteobacteria bacterium | reverse complement strand
CCAAAAGGAGATAGCAATCATGCTTAAAAAACCCCTATATTTCTTCGCCGCGTTAACGCTAACCATGACTGCGATTGCGCCGGTCGCGCATTCGGAAAACATGTTCAGCCAGAGCAAGGCCAAGCCGAACAGTTTCTGGTGGCCCGAACTCGTGGACCTGGAACAGCTTCGTTCGCACGATGCGAGGTCTAACCCTTATGGCGACGATTTCGACTATGCCAAGGCTTTTAACAGCGTCGACCTCAAGGAACTGAAAGCAGATATCAAGAAGGTATTGACGACGTCTCAGGAGTGGTGGCCGGCGGACTGGGGTCACTACGGTGGCCTGATGATTCGCATGGCCTGGCACAGCGCGGGTACCTACCGTACGCTTGACGGTCGCGGCGGCGCCGATGGCGGTCAACAGCGCTTCGAGCCGCTCAACAGCTGGCCGGATAACGCCAACCTGGACAAGGCCCGACGGTTACTGTGGCCGGTCAAACAAAAATACGGACGTAATGTCTCCTGGGCTGACCTGATGATCCTGGCCGGTAATGTCTCGCTGGAATCGATGGGATTTGAAACCCTGGGTTTCGCCGGTGGGCGCGTGGACGACTGGGAGGCTGACCTGGTTTACTGGGGCCCTGAGACCGAGATGCTCGCAAACAACAAACGCTACAAGAAGGAAGGCGGACTCGAAAAGCCGCTGGCTGCCGTGCAGATGGGGCTGATTTATGTGAATCCGGAAGGCCCGAACGGCAACAACGATCCGGCTTCCGCCGCTGCGGACATCCGGGAATCCTTTGGCCGCATGGCGATGAATGATGAAGAGATCGTCGCCCTGATCGCCGGTGGACATACGCTTGGTAAGGTCCACGGCGCGGTGAAAGCTGACTGCATAGGACCGGAGCCCACTGCCGCGCCCATTGAAGAGCAAGGCCTCGGCTGGAAGAACAAGTGTGGCAAAGGCAATGCTGAAGACACCATGACCAGTGGCCTGGAAGGCGCCTGGACCCAGACGCCGACCGCATGGTCCATCCTGTATCTCGACAACCTGTTCCGCTTCGAGTGGGAACAGCAGAAGACGCCAGCAGGTGGAACAGTCTGGGTGCCTACCGACAAGAGCGCTCATAGCGCGGTACCCGACGCGCACATCGAAGGTAAACGCAATCCGCCTATCATGCTGACGACGGACCTGACGCTGAAGGAAGACCCCGCGTTCCGCAAGATCGCCGAACGGTTTCGGAAGAACCCGAAGGAGTTCGATGCCGCTTTTGCCAAGGCCTGGTTCAAACTGACACATCGTGACCTGGGTCCGCGTGCCCGCTATGTGGGCAGTGAAATTCCGAAGGAAGTCTTCATCTGGCAGGATCCGGTCCCGGCTGTCGATCACAAGCTGATTGACGCCAAAGACGCTGCCAATCTGAAAGCGAAGATACTGAAATCAGGGCTGACCGTGCCTGAACTGGTCAGAACGGCCTGGGCATCCGCTTCCACGTATCGCGGATCGGACATGCGCGGTGGCGCCAACGGTGCGCGTATTCGCCTGGCCCCACAGAAAGGCTGGGAGGTCAACGACCCGAAAGAACTGGCCAAGGTGCTGAAGAAGCTGGAGAAGATCCAGAAGGACTTCAATAAGAAGGCTTCCGGTGGCAAGAAGGTCTCCATGGCTGATCTGGTCGTACTGGGTGGTGCCGCAGCGATCGAGAAGGCCGCCAGTGACGCCGGTTACAAGGTCAAGGTTGCGTTCAAACCGGGACGCACGGACGCATCGCAGAAGATGACCGATGTGAATTCGTTTGCCGTACTGGAGCCGTCCGCAGACGCCTTCCGTAATTACTACAGTGATGCAAGTTACGGCACACCGACCAAGATGCTGGTTGAAAAGGCCGACCTGCTGACCCTTACCGTGCCGGAAATGACTGCGCTGGTTGGTGGCATGCGTGCATTGGGTGCGAACAGTGGCGGCTCGAAGCACGGTGTACTCACCGACAAGCCTGGACAGCTGAGTAACGACTTTTTCGTCAACCTGCTCGACATGTCTACGAAGTGGTCGAAGTCATCAAAATCCGAAGGCGTTTACGAGGGTCGTGATCGTGCGACCGGTAAGGTCAAATGGACGGCCACCCCCGTGGACCTTATTTTCGGGTCAAGCTCCGAGCTGCGAGCGATTGCGGAGGCCTATGCAGCCAACGACGGTAAAGAGAAGTTTGTGAATGACTTTGTTGCTGCCTGGACCAAGGTGATGACTCTGGATCGTTTTGACATTTGAGCCAGGCGAAAATTGTTATAAAACCTCTCAAGCACAGCTCGATTTGTGCGCGAGGCCGGGTATTGAAAAGCGTAATGAAAGCTTTTTTTTACCCATAAAAAACGAACGGCGGCGTATAATACGTCGCCGTTCTTTCGTTATGCTTACCAGGTTTTGTAGGGCAGGAACTTGCCGTTCATGTTAATCACGACACGATCGCCGGCCGGATTTTCTTCCTTAAATTATGGTGTCAGACTCAATTAAATAGTGAATAAATCAAGTTTGACCCCTTATTTAGATCCCTTTTCCCATAAAAAACCCCGCCATCCTTGCGGCTGGCGGGTTAATTTATTATGCAATATAGATTTATGGGATCCAGTGATAAGTTGCAGTTTTAACTTTCAATACAATATGATCATTTATCAATATACGTAGAAGGTTATCACCTGGCGTAAAGTATCTACTGATATTTGGACATCTGATAAATGCTTTGCCTTCACTGGTAGAGTCAACTTGACAGTCAATCTGTAAGCTAGGTCCATTCAGATTAGCTAGTGAACCACTAACAAAGGGTATTTCACTTGTCTCCTCCAGGTTCAGATTAGCATCAAAGTTATTTATACCATAAATGGTACCGCTTGCAGGGAAAATCTGATTAACCGTGGTTGGAATGGTTTCAGTTCCTCGTGAGAGGGCAACAATAGTCGCTGTAATACTAAACCTGCTTCCATCAGGGTGGCGACCAGACATAATGAAGTCAGCAAAGAGCCAACCATCCATTGATGATGGTGTTGCTTCGTTTAATTCAGTTGAGTTTATTGCATCACCACCGCCAGTACTTAAGCGAACATTGAAGTTATCAAGATAGCTGCCGTTACTCAGTGTTCCAATATGAGAAAATGCATCTACTGCGTAGTAATCACGCCATAATCCAGCGGGACTGTCTTTTCCGCCGTTTTCAATTTTGATACTGAACGCACTATCAACATTACCCTTAAATGAATATCCGTTTATATTAAAGGCAAGATAGTTATTACTATCACCATTCCCTGCCTGGCCTTGCGAGTCTAAAGGAGCATATTCAGCAATTTCTGGATCGGGGTTGGAGTCAACCAATGATGGGCTGAAACGCCAATAGCCATTTAGGGTGTCGCCGTTATTAATAGAACCTGCTAATTGACCAGTGGGGTCATCAACAGTTCTAACGATAGAACGAAAGGCAACGACATTATCATTCTTCAGTGGCTCAGACGTTGATACAGGCTCGAGCATAGCTTCGATGCTTACCCAATTGCCTAAACTGTCTTGAGCGCCTATATATATCTTCCGTGTTGAAAAACGATTGAGTGCTCCAGCAACCTCGGTGAGATTATTTGTTTGTAGCGGATTGGTCATATTGTCATTAAACTGAAGGAACGCATGAGAAATAGTTGTTCCATTTATTACTCCAATCTCACAACACATATCCATTCCTACGTCGTCTATCGTTTTAGTGGAGTCACTCCAGTCAGTCATATCATTGGCAATAAATACTATTGCATTATTTATGACTGGGGATCGTACAAGTGAAGCACCGTTTATCGAAAGGCGCGTAAAGCCAAGATTGTCTGGCACAGGATCTGCTGCTTTATATTCTGCAAAATTAGCTGGATCCGAGGAATTGTTTCGTGTTGATTCATCATAACTATAAGTGCCTTCAATAGTATTGCCTACACTCGCAATGGTTGAATCGCCATTGACACTGGTAACCATGCCTTTGAAATAAATATTTACAATTTCAGGTGGTGGAAGTGGTTCCAATGGTGCATTGATTGATACAGGCTCAAGATCGACTTCAATACTTATCCAGTTGCCAAATTCATCAACCGTACCAATGTATATTCTTTTATTGGCAAAATTGTTTAAGGATGCCGCAATTCCACTAATGTTATTTGAGGTAAGGGGGTTATTTACATTGTCATTAAACTGGAGGATTGCATGATTAATAAGTTGTCCATTGATAGTGCCGATATCACAACAGGTATCCATTCCAATATCGTCGATAGTCAGAGATGGATCATTCCAGTCTTGCATATCGTTTGTAATAAATACAGTCGCATTGGATATGTTTGGTGCACGGACTAGGGCAGCACCGTTTATCGAAAGGCTTGTAAAACCAAGATTATCTGGAACAGGGCTTGGTAACCTATATTCTGCATAGTTTAAAGGATCAGTTGATGTATTTGGTACAGCATCATCGTAACTATACGAGCCTTCTACAATATTACCAATATTTGCAATGGATGTGTTGCCAGAGACAGTACCAACAGTGCCTCTAAAGTTAATGGTAATAATTTCGGCACTTGCAATAGATGAGCTGAACGCAATTATTGAAGTAATGATCAATAAAAGATTTTTCATGCTTCCTCCCTGAATTTGTTTGTTATTAGTAGAGATTTATAATTATTCCCCTAGTAATAAATACTAACGTGTTGCAGCAAGTAGTCAACATAAATTCAAAAATAAATAGGTTCAGAGCACTGTATTCCTTGTCTCACAGTTGTCTCTAAATATTATAAATACCTTAGTAATCTTATCCTAATACAGGGGTCGGACCGATATAAATAATTGAATTAAATTGGCTTTCTATTTGTGTACTGAAAGCCAATTTTGAAAATACTAATATCGATCACGTTTCAGTCCACTGGCGATGTTGGTTTGATCCGGTAGACCTTGCCACTGTCGGTGGAAAAATAGATCCAGCCATGCGGACTTTCCGCCAGGGCCCGAATGCGTTCCTTGAGTTCAGTTAACATTCGTTCTTCTCCCACGGCCCTGGCTTGCTTGTCAATCGTCACCCGGTTCAGATGACGCAAGACCAATGGACCCGTAAACCAATATAATTGGGGTCAGAGCCTGAGGGATCCCCACAAAATTATGCACAAGACTGCGCCACAACTTGTTGTCTCATGGCCCTGATAGCTTCAATATATTCATGTTTTCGGAATGTGGCCGAAGACTTACGGAATACCTGACAACCAAGAAAGAAAGTCGATAATATATTTCGTGTTTTAGTCGTATTGGCTTGGTATTAGTGCGCTGACTGTACTCATGAGTGCATTCCATCTGACTTTATGTATGTCTTGACACATCTTGTATATATGGTTATCTAGTACTTGGGTAGTATGCATTGTGCTCTTCCTGTTTTGGTTTCGTCGCCAACAAGAAGATCAAATTCCGCAATGCATGTCTACCCAATCATTTTTATACCTAAATTATTGTTTTTGATCGCTTTTTTGTGAGGATACCTCAGGGGCAGATTTATTTTTTATTCAGCTTTTCCTGGTTCTATTTTCTTAAATTATG
>CBDUOW010000118.1:0-5607 GCA_965368945.1 uncultured Gammaproteobacteria bacterium | reverse complement strand
ACCTCGCGACAAAGTTGCCAACGGGCTCACAGAATCCAGTGCATGGGCAAGGTGTTGCAGTTGCAGTTGCTGCTTGCCAAGCTGATGCTGCAGGGCAGCGTGCAGGCGCTGGCCGAGATTGCTGTTCTGGATTCGGTACTGGGTCAGGCGTTGCAGGGGTGAGAATTTTTGTAGCCGCTGCTGCAACAGGGTTGCCTCGGCCGCACGGTGACGCAGGCTGTGTTGCATTGCCTGGTTGCGGCGCAGCTCCAGTTCATCCAGGCGTTGCAGTCGTTCTTCCACCCGTCGACCGGGATGGGGCAACCGGCTGGACAAATAACGTAGCTGTTGCCGGCGGGATTCGATAGCTTGCAGCACGCTGCGCTGCAAGCGGGTTTGCAATTGCTGCAGGCGCAGGCGCCATTCCTGTTGATCCGGGGAGACCAGTTCCGCCGCCGCCGTCGGGGTGGGGGCGCGCTGATCGGCCACGAAGTCCGCAATGGTGACATCCACCTCATGGCCGATACCGGTGACAAGCGGAAGCGGACAATCAAACATGGCACGCGCCACCACTTCTTCATTAAAAGCCCACAGGTCTTCGAGTGAGCCGCCACCGCGGGCCAGCAGTAATACATCGCACTCGGCGCGCTCACCAGCCAGCTTAATCATGCGGGCAATTTCGACTCCTGCCCCCGCGCCTTGCACCGGCACGGGATAGACAATCACCGGAATACCGGGAAAGCGGCGTTGCAGGGTGGTGAGAATGTCGCGAATGGCCGCCCCGGTCGGCGAGGTGATCACGCCGATGCGGCGCGGTAATTCAGGGACAGGCTGTTTATGGCCCATATCGAACAGCCCGGCCGCATCGAGCCGGGTTTTCAACTGTTCAAAGGCCCGCCGCAGGGCACCATCACCGGCTTCCTCCAGGTGTTCAATGATGAGCTGGTACTCACCTCGTGCCTCATACAGCCCAATGCGCGCCCGCACCAGTACCTGCATGCCATTCTCTGGTTTGGCTTTGACCAGCATGTTGCGGTTGCGGAACATGGCGCAGCGCACCTGGGCGGCTTCATCCTTGAGCGAAAAATACCAGTGACCGGAACCGGGCCGCGCCAGGTTAGACAACTCTCCCTCAAGCCAGATCAGGGGAAAGCTACCTTCCAGGGCAGTGCGCACTTCGCGGTTTAGCCGGCTGACACTGTAGATGTCCCGTTCGGCGGTGAGGGAGTCCGAATATAATTCGTCTGACATGGGGTGATGATAGCGTTACGGTTATAACGATGAAACGCGCAGTGATAAAAAAAGCCGGGAATACCCGGCCTTTTTATCGAACGATGTCCAGCCCGAATCAGTTAAAGCGCGGACCGGCGTTCTTCTGTTCTTCATACTGCAGAAGGGCATCGCTGCTCTGGTTCTTGGCCTTGTTGGCCAGTTTGACCGCCGTGGCATAATCTTCCTTTTTCATGGCATCTTCGGCTTGTTTGATGATTTTGCCGGTATCACGCCATTCATAGTTTACTTTCTTTACCATGGCAGTTTGTTCTTTTGCCATATCAATGGCAGCCTGGGCATCTGCTTTAGTGTTGGTTGGAGCGGTGGCGCAGGCGCCAAGTATCAGGGTTGCAGCGGCAGCTAGCATTGCGATCTTCTTCATTTAATCCTCCAGGGAATGACGCTAATTAGTTTTGGTGTGTAGCTATTCGCCTGATCTTTGTCAGGCAATTGTTGTTTTCATTTTTCGGCCAGCTTCTGCATGCGGGCGCAGCAGGCTAACCATGGCAAACATTATGCGGTTTGGCGGCGGGCTTGGCAACCGTTTCACCGGGGCCCCGGACCGGCCATTTACCCGCCTATTAAAACTCTTTATAATTCGCCGATTTACCCCAACTCCGGTACTCACAACATGCTGCGAATCGCCCAAGAAGCCCTCACTTTTGATGATGTTCTCCTGGTTCCCGCCCACTCTATCGTCCTGCCCAAGGAAGTGGAGCTGAAGACCCGCCTCACCCGCGAGATCGAGCTGAATATCCCCCTGGTCTCGGCGGCCATGGATACCGTCACCGAGGCCCGCCTGGCCATTGCCATGGCGCAGGAAGGCGGCATCGGGATCATCCACAAGAACATGGATTATCAGATCCAGGCCGAGCATGTGCGTACCGTGAAGAAATTCGAGAGCGGCGTCATCAAGGACCCGACCACCGTGACCCCGGACACCAGTATTCGGGACGTGCTGGAACTGACCCACGCCCAGAACATCTCCGGGGTGCCGGTGGTAGAGGGCGGCGAACTGGTGGGGATCGTCACCAGCCGCGATCTGCGCTTTGAGACCAAATATGACAGCCCGGTGTCCCGCATCATGACCCCGAAGGAGCGCCTGGTGACGGTGCAGGAAGGGGCCGAGCGGGACGAAATCCTCAGCTTGCTGCATGAACACCGCATCGAAAAGGTGCTGGTGGTGGATGACAAGTTCCAGCTGCGCGGCCTGGTGACCGTCAAGGATATCCAGAAAGCCAGTGAAAATCCCAATGCCTCGAAAGACGAGCAAGGCCGGCTGCGGGTCGGTGCGGCCGTGGGCGTCGGCGCCGGCACCGAAGAACGGGTGCATGCACTGGCCGAGGCCGGGGTGGACGTGGTGGTGGTGGACACCGCCCACGGTCATTCCCAGGGCGTGCTGGACCGGGTCGCCTGGGTGAAAAAGCACTATCCCCAGGTCCAGGTTATCGGCGGCAACATTGCCACCGCCGAGGCCGCCAGGGCACTGGCGGATGCCGGGGCCGATGCGGTCAAGGTCGGTATCGGGCCGGGCTCCATCTGTACCACCCGTATCGTCGCCGGGGTGGGCGTGCCGCAGATCACCGCTGTGGCCAACGTGGCCGAAGCGCTGGAAGGCACCGGCGTGCCGCTGATTGCCGACGGCGGCATTCGCTATTCCGGGGATATATCCAAGGCCCTGGTGGCCGGCGCCCATACCATTATGATCGGCTCCATGTTTGCCGGTACCGAGGAATCGCCGGGCGAGGTGGAACTGTTCCAGGGCCGCTCCTACAAATCCTACCGCGGCATGGGCTCGCTGGGCGCCATGACCAGTCGCCACGGCTCCTCCGATCGCTATTTCCAGGAAGGCTCCGAGGCCGACAAGCTGGTGCCGGAAGGCATCGAAGGCCGGGTGCCCTTCAAGGGTTCGCTGGTACCGGTCATCAACCAGTTGCTGGGCGGCATTCGTTCCAGCATGGGCTACACGGGCTGCAAGAACATTGAAGAAATGCGCACCAAACCCGAATTCGTGCGGGTCACCAATGCCGGCATGGCGGAAAGCCACGTGCATGACGTACAGATTACCAAGGAAGCGCCGAATTACCGCGTGTAAACGTCAAGATTTTATTCGGTTGAAATAAAGCCCCGGTCTGGTCACAGGCCGGGGCTTTTTGTATAAAGGGAAGGGGAAAATCAAATCTACGCCATCCAGGAAGGATGGCGACAACAACAAGGGAACATAACATGGACGTAATCAAGAAAATGCACCCCGGCCAGCCGGGCACCAAACGTTATACCAACCAATATGGTGAATCATTGGTTTGCGTGCGTTATCGACGCGATGCGTCCAACTCACGCCGCATCACCACGGTGGAACTTATTGTTGATGATGGCTTTTATCATCCTGATAACAGCGCCATCGCAAAAACTTTATACTCGAGTCCCAACCGGAATGTCTACGTCAGGGTAGGATACGAGGAAACCTGGCTAAGAATGCAAATCAAGGTCGTCGGAGCCCGCTGGGTAGCCGAAAAGAAGTTATGGATAATGCGGTATCGTGAAGTGGAGAAACTGGGGATCACTGAGAGAATTATCGAGGACAAGAAAGATGTATAGATATAGACAAAAATGGGCAGGACTGGACAGTTATGTCTATATTTAACCATATGTCTATATATCTACATTCTGTCTAAATCACTGTTAGCCATAAAATGAATCATGAACATAAGTGACATTTTAAAAGAGAGAGATTGTGGATATTTTCGTATCAACTCATGTTTTAGTTATGGTGCACCTTTAGAAAAGGTTATGGAGTCATTTGGCCTGGCTCCACTTCCTGAATGTCTAAGAAAAATAGAACAAGATGAAGCGATAGGGGTATTAAAAACAATATTGTGGAAAGATCTAGCTTATAGTTCTGAAATGATAAGTGAGGAACAGGCACTAGAAAGAGCAAGTTATCTATACACCTTATTTTATGATGCATCAGCTAAGTTATATACAAATGGAAACTGGGAAAATTATCATAAAGGAAAAAGCGCAGGATCGAGCCCACTCACTAGCTCAACATTTGATGCTGGTGTATTATTTTTTAGTAAAAAATTCTCAGCTTGTATATGGGTTGAGGATGAAGATTGATGGCTAACAATTCAGCCCACTGGGACAGCCCAACCCGCTGCTTGAGCAGCAGCTTGTGGGCTGCCCGTGGCTTCAACCGTTAGCCGAAATATTATGAAGCGAATAATATTTAGTATTTTATTCTTGGTAGGATGGTATATGGTAAGTATTGCTGTCGCTCTAATTCTTAAAGATGATATTTATGCTTTTGTTGCTCAGACATATATAGATTTCAATTCAAATGTTATTGTCGCGGCTCCTATTTCACCGATATTTTCGCCACTAACTACCGCAGTTTCTGTTGTAATCGCACTTATGGCAGTGCCAATAGTAATTATACTATTATCGTTTAAATCTAGGGTAAGCATTATCGGTGCGCTATTTGCTTCAATAACTATGGTGCTAGCGCTATATATTTCATATATCTATGCTGCTGCAATAATGTTTGAATATAAGAACGTTCAAGAACTGCCACTTTTTGCGCCTGGGATATTTGCATTTTTCGGAACAGTTTCAATGGGAGTCTTATATATATTTTTGGTACAAAAATCGGCTAACAAATCACTCCAGCCGACCGTTATACGCCAATAGAGTTCGGAGAAGGAAATGGGATTTTCACTTTCTTGGATAGCCGTTAAAGAAAAAAAATTAGATCAAGTTCTAGAAGTTCTTGCTATTGAGAAAACAGGCGAGACTGAAGACTTTCCTGAGTCCGAAGTAAGTGGGGCTAACTTGCCTAATAATTGGTCTCATATTCAGTTCAATTATGTTAACAACCCACTTTTAATAAGTGACGTATTACAAAAGCTTTCTAAAGATACAACTGTAATATTTTGCCAAGTTGAGGAGCATGTTATGTATTCTAAAGCTTGTTGTTGGGAAAATGGTTCTTTTAAATGGGCTGTTGAACATGACTCAGAACAAGGCTTGCGACATATACGTGAGCATGGAGATATCCCAGGGAACTTTAAATCAATCAGAGAGCAGCACTTTGCGCAGCAAGATCAAGGAGACGAAGATGTTGATTATATATTCGATGCACCTCTAGAGCTTGCGGCATCAATTACAACTGTAAGGCATGATACGGATCAAGAAGATGAGCCTAAATATCATGTTCTAAAGGTTCTTGAAGTACAACAAGACCAAAAGAAACCTTGGTGGAAAATTTGGTAACGTATAGCAAATCGTTTAACTACACAGGCTTTTCAAACCTGCCGGACTCTCAAAAGCGGCGCTCTCGCTTGCTTTCTCGAGCCC
>CBDUOW010000117.1:0-5657 GCA_965368945.1 uncultured Gammaproteobacteria bacterium | reverse complement strand
CACTGGTCGATGACTTCCTGGGCACGGCGCTCCATTTCCGGATTACCCCGTTGTACCGAGGCAAAATCCAGATCCTCATGGCTCACACCCGTGGACATAGAGGACGCCGCTCCACCACCCAGGCCGATCAGCATGGCCGGACCGCCCAGCACAATGATTTGCGCACCCGCCGGAATGCTGCCCTTCTCGACGTGCTCGGCACGCATATTCCCCACCCCGCCGGCGAGCATGATGGGCTTATGGTACCCCCTCACCTCCTCACCATTGGGTCCGACAACCTTTTGTTCGTAACTGCGGAAATAACCGCAAATATTGGGACGGCCGAATTCATTATTGAAGGCGGCCGCGCCGATGGGTGCTTCCAGCATGATATCCAGCGCGGATACGATCCGATCCGGTTTGCCATAATCGACTTCCCAGGGTTGCGGCATATCTGGCAGCTTGAGATTGGAGACGGAAAACCCGCATAAACCAGCCTTTGGCTTCGAACCCCGCCCGGTAGCACCTTCATCCCGGATTTCCCCGCCCGAACCGGTGGCCGCACCCGGGAAAGGTGCGATGGCAGTGGGGTGGTTATGGGTTTCCACTTTCATCAATATCTGCACCGGCTCTTCATGCCGGGCGTATTCACCGCTACCGGCTTTGGGGAAAAACCGGCTGGCGGTAAAACCTTCAATCACTGCAGAATTATCGCTGTAGGCAGACAATACCCTGCCTGGGTTGGTCTGATGGGTATTGCGGATCATATTGAAGAGAGAACGACTTTGTGGCTCACCATCAATAATCCAGTCTGCATTGAATATCTTATGGCGACAATGCTCCGAGTTGGCCTGGGCAAACATCATTAATTCTGCGTCGGAGGGATTGCGGCCCAATAACTGGAAGTTTTCCACCAGGTAATCGATCTCATCTTCAGCCAACGCCAGGCCAAGATCTCGATTGGCCCTTTGTAATGCCTCACGTCCACCACCGAGGACATCCACACTGGTCATCTCGGTCGGGCTGTGATGTATAAACAAGGCTTCGGCTTCATCCAGGCTGGCGTACACGGCTTCCGTCATGCGATCGTGGATAAGGGGATGCAACGCCGGGGACTCGTCCTGACTGAGTGCCCGCTTGGCCCCAAAGCTGTAGAAAATGCCCCGCTCAATGCGCCGTATCGCAGCCAGGCCACAATTATGTGCGATGTCCGTGGCCTTGCTGGACCAGGGGGAAATGGTGCCGGGCCGGGGAATCACCAACAGGCTATGAATCGCCTGCTCATCTTGACCGTCCTGCTCGTCATGGCGCTCTCCATAGGTCAGCAATTTGTCCAGGATAGCCCTTTGTTCCTGGTCCAGATTCGAGTCGGTCTCAACGAAATGGTAATAACAGGCGCTCACAGCGGTAATTGCCGGCACCGACGCCTGCAAGCTGGAGAGAAGTTTATTTAGACGAAAATCTGAAAGGGCCGCGCCCCCGCGGAGTTGCAACATACGTACTGTCTCGACATCAAGGGGTGAATAAACAGGGCGTATGATACAACAAAGCGGGGGTCAGATACCTTACCAGTGAGAGGCATCCTGCAATTCGCGCATGACTTCGTTCATACTGGAGTTATTGGAGTCCACCAGACAGACTATATTTCCCACACTACAGACAGTTACCTGGTCCCCTCGTACCAGCCAGCCAGTGGGCGGGGTCCAACCGGACACCTGGGTAAACATGGATAATTGATCTGCATTTCCCTGCACGATGCGTTTGTAATCATGAGCAAACATGGCCAGTCCGGCCAATTGACTCTCATCCTGCATACCCATGCCTTCCACTAATACGCCATCATCCCGAAACTGGGCGACTGCCATCACACCATCGAGGATCATCAATTGCTTAATCATCAGAGATCTCCTGTTCAGGCATTCAGTGCTGCATAGGCGGCATCATAGTCTATCTTGTCATTCGGTATGACTACGCCAAATTCGTCATTGGCCACGACAGTCCAGTCAAAACCTACCATGGTAAATCCCTTCACAGGATAAAAGCCGCCCATGCCGGTCATGCTTTCCCAACCACGTGCCTGCATACTGGAAATGGCCATATTTGCAACACACACGTGGCTCACCAGATCCAGCACCGTATCGGTAAATTTATCGACTTCAACAGTTCGACTTTCAACTAATTCTCCCTTACTGGAAAATTTAAACGCCGCAACCGCGCCATCAATGCCCATCAGCTTGTCAAGATCCGCCATTTTTGACTCCTCTTTTATTCTAGTTATATCTGTTTATCAGCTATATATGATATTGTATAAAAATATAAGTTTCTTCGAACTTTTAACGCTGGAAATTATTTACCTTAAATCATTTCACCTTCCTGTCCTGCTACATTTGCCCGCATATAGTCCATGATCTCGTTTAACGAGGCAGAAGTGTTATCAATAAAGCAAAATACATTGGCAATCACGCAAACACTGAACTTTTCGCCCTTTACTACCCAACCACGCGCCGGGGCACAACCCTGATCAGCGTTCAATGATTTGAGCATATCTGTTTGCATATGCACCGCCATGGTAGTGGCGCGGCACATAATGGAAGCCATGCGGGCTTTTTCTTCATCCAGATTACCTTCATAAGAAAACCGGTCACCCCGGTAAGAGTATTCTCCCGCAGCGATTACACCGGGGTTCATAGCGAGTTCTTCGATGATATTCATGGACTCCTCTCATTTTAATTATTAGTCGTTGTTAATACAGCCTTCCACACATTACCATTGTGTTAATTAATAACAGACTCTGCAAGTTCTGCAACAAAGAGATTTAATTGCCTAATCAATTGACAGCCATGCTGGATAATTCGAAGATCACACGAATGAACGAAATAATCGATCAACACCAAACGCAGGCCCCGGTTATAAAGCGCCTGTTGGCGATCTTTTACGACTCTTTCTTGCTCATCGCTGTGTTATTTCTGGGTATGGCGTTATTGTTGCTGATTTCCGGTGGATACCGGCTTCAGGCCGGTAATCCACTAATGACGGCTTATCTTTTAGTGATAAGTTATGTATTTTTTGGCTGGTTCTGGACTCATGGTGGACAAACACTCGGGATGCGTGCCTGGAAGTTACGTATACAACAAAGAAATGGTGACCCTGTCAGCTGGCAGCAAGCCGCCCTACGATTCATCACGGCCTTGCCGGCCTGGATCGTATTCCTCATCGGTATTAGCCTCGCGGCGGGAATTCCGCTGACTTCGCGCCCATGGTTACAAGTGCTTGAGCGGTTGCCAGGCTGGCTTGTTCTGGTTATTGGCATAGTCTGGCTAATATTGGATCAACGGCCGAATAGCTGGCGCGATAATATCAGTGGTACACGGGTTATGAAGCTGAAATAAAGACCTTTACCATGACAATAAAGGCCTGGTGATGTGATTAGCGAGTGCGATGAAATTGCCAGGCTGCTACAGCAAATACCAGCAAAGTAGGCAAACTGGCTGAAATTACTGGTAGCAGGTCATACACCAGTCCGATTTGTCCAGCCAACCGACTGGCTATATAAAACACGGTCCCAACCAGAAAACCCAGGACAATCTGTAATCCAATACTGGTTTGTCGCTGTGAACGAAAAACAAATGGTACCGCCAATAATACCATTGCTAAAATAGTAAATGGTGCAATCAGCTTGTTCCACATCGCCAGTTCATACTGTTTCGACTCCAGACCGTTACTGCGCAGGTAATGGATATAATCCAGCAGTTTCCATACTGCCAGGTTCATAGGCTCCAGCGAAACAATACTCACCAGTTCCGGATCCAGCAGAGTTTGCCATTCGAGTTGCGGCAACACCGTTTGCTGAATACCGGAATGATTGATATAGCTTTGTTTCACATTTTGCAGCAGCCAGACCTCACCATTGTAACGGGCGGTATCAGCATGCAGTTGTTTATCCAGGCTGCCGGCATCACTCAGGGTATAGAGGTTAATATCAACCAAACGGCCATCATATTCGACATTGCGTACATGGATAAACGTATCCCCATCCCTGGCCCAAAGTCCATAGTCAGTATTAAGGCTGAGTTGTGACGCGAGCGCCTTCAGTCTTGTCTGATTGGCATATTCAAGTGCAGGTGGCGCAATTATTTCACCAACAATCACTACCAGCACAATTAACATGGCCGCCGATTTAATGACTGCCAGAGAGATACGTAGACGGGAAACGCCAGATGCACGGATTATCACTAGCTCACTTTTTTTAGACAACGCTCCCAGCCCTAACATCGTTCCCAGCAATGCAGCCATGGGAAAAAGTTCATATATATTTTGCGGTATGTGTAACAGCACATACATCGCTGCCTGCCATGTGGTGTAATCAGCCCTGCCCACTTTTTCGAACTCATTAACAAACCCGATCAGAATAAACAGCGCGGCAAGCACGACCATTACAGATACAATGCTGACCAATACCGCCTGTCCAATATACCGATCAAGAATACGCATGTTCTGTTACTCAATTCACTCGTGGCAAGAGATGTCGATAACCGGTCTGACGTAATATCAATGCAATTGCAAATAACACTGCGAGAATATGCACCCACCACAAGCCAATCCAGGGCGGAACTTGCCCTCCCTGCATCCAGGTGCGCGCCACGCTGAGTAAATTGCTCAACACCATATACAACACTATCGCCATAGCAAGCCGCGTATAGCGACTCTGCCGGTGAGAAGAGCGACTCAAGGGTACTGCCAGCAAGGCGAGCACGATGCATGATAAGGCCGATGAGATTCGCCACTGGAACTCGGTAATTCGCGCACGCACCTCGGGTGGATGATAATGAGGTTCCAGTAATGTCTGAGTTGGTATTGCTTTGTGCCGCAGGTTTACTACCTTGGCTTGTTTCTCTTCAATGCGGAGACCATGCCGCTTGAAATCCAGAATTGTATAATCTTCATCTCCGGGCTGGCCCTCGTATCGGTGGCCATTTTCCAGAATCAAAAACCGATCGCCGGTTTTAGGATCCGGTTCAATATGACCTGTTTCAGCGATGATTCGACTATTGCGTTGCCCATCCTGGTATTGAACAAAAATATTATTAATCCTGGACAAGTCCTTGCTGATTGTCTCAATATAGATCACGCCCTTGCCCTGCGGAAGTTCCTGGAACCGGCCAGGCATTACACCCTGTATGTCTGTCAGTTGCTGTGACTGCACCCTGAGATAATCCCCTCGCTCATAGGCCCACGGTCCCAGGAAGAGGGAAAACACTCCCTGAACCAGGGCAACAAACACGGCTACCAGTAAAACAGCCCGCACAACTCGTGCCGGCCCCACACCACTGGCTGCCAGGGCGGCCATTTCACTGTCCTGATAGAGACGGCTCAATGCGAGCAGGATTGCCAGATAAAGCGCAAGGGGAAGGATGAATGAAATAATCGTCAGGTTATAGAGGCCAAAAAGCTTGATTACTGTATTGACATGTATTGTGCCCGCAGCCACCTTGGAAAACAGGCCCACCAACTGGGCGGAAAGCGCAATCAACAGCAACACCAGGATTACTCCACCCAGAGTATTTATAATTTCCTTAACAAGATAGCGCGTGATTATCACTGGCAGAGCCTGCAATTAATTGGGTGAATTGTGGCTGATTCATGACGGTTTTTCGAGTAAGCTAACAAGCTAAATACTA
>CBDUOW010000116.1:0-5702 GCA_965368945.1 uncultured Gammaproteobacteria bacterium | reverse complement strand
TGTCCAGCAGTTCGCGTACTTCCATTTCCACCAGTTCCAGCAGTTCTTCGTCGTCCACCATGTCGGCTTTGTTCAGGTACACCACGATGTACGGCACACCGACCTGGCGAGACAACAGGATGTGTTCCCGTGTCTGCGGCATGGGGCCATCCGCGGCCGAGACCACCAGGATCGCGCCGTCCATCTGTGCCGCACCCGTGATCATGTTCTTCACGTAGTCGGCGTGGCCGGGGCAGTCCACATGCGCGTAGTGGCGGTTGTCAGACTCGTATTCCACGTGCGCGGTCGCAATCGTGATACCACGGGCCCGTTCTTCCGGCGCACTATCGATGTTGGCGTAGTCTTTGAACTCACCGCCGTGTTTCTCCGCCATCACCTTGGTGATCGCTGCAGTCAGTGTGGTTTTGCCGTGGTCAACGTGGCCAATCGTGCCGACGTTCACATGCGGTTTCGTGCGTTCAAATTTTTCCTTGGACACCGTTCTACCCTCTAAAAACGTTTAATAAATCAGGATGCTTTCTTGATAACTTCTTCTGCGATATTCGCAGGTGCTTCGCTGTACTTTTCAAATTCCATGCTGTACGTAGCACGACCCTGGGTCGCGGAACGCAGGTCGGTGGCATAACCAAACATTTCTGCCAGCGGCACTTCAGCACGAATGATCTTACCGGACGGGGCATCATCCATACCGCCCACAATGCCACGACGACGGTTCAGGTCGCCCATTACGTCACCCATGTAATCTTCGGGTGTAACCACTTCCACTTTCATCATGGGTTCCAGCAAGACCGGCCGGGCCTTCTTGGCGCCTTCCTTAAAGCCCATGGAACCGGCA
This sequence comes from uncultured Gammaproteobacteria bacterium, assembly GCA_965368945.1. Lineage (GTDB taxonomy): Bacteria > Pseudomonadota > Gammaproteobacteria > UBA6429 > Thiohalophilaceae > JAHEIJ01. Next base: position 4,867 of record CBDUOW010000116.1, on the reverse strand, counting down.
ATCTTGAAGGCCATTTCAGACGAATCCACTTCATGGTAGGAACCGTCGTACAGGGTGACCTTGACATCAACTACCGGGAAGCCAGCAATGACTCCGTTTTCCATCTGTTCCTGGATGCCTTTGCCCACTGCCGGAATGTATTCCTTCGGAACCACACCACCGACAATTTCATTGACGAATTCGAAACCGGCACCCGGCTCCTGCGGTTCAATTCTCAGCCAGACATGACCGAACTGGCCACGACCACCCGATTGACGTACAAACTTGCCTTCCTGCTCGACTGCCGCACGGATGGTTTCGCGGTAAGCCACCTGGGGCGCACCCACGTTGGCTTCGACCTTGAATTCACGCTTCATACGGTCAACGATGATTTCCAGGTGCAGTTCACCCATACCGGAAATAATGGTCTGACCGGACTCTTCATCCGTATGTACGCGGAAAGACGGATCTTCCTGTGCCAGTTTGGACAGCGCGATACCCATTTTTTCCTGGTCAACCTTGGTCTTCGGTTCAATCGCGACAGAAATCACCGGTTCCGGGAATTCCATGCGTTCCAGGGTAATCACATTATTCAGGTCACACAGGGTGTCGCCGGTAGTCACATCTTTCAGGCCCACGGCCGCGGCAATATCACCGGCCAGGACTTCCTTGATTTCTTCACGGCTGTTGGCGTGCATTTGCACAATACGACCAACGCGTTCTTTCTTGCTCTTGACCGGGTTGTACACACTGTTACCGGAGTTGATCACGCCGGAGTAGACGCGGAAGAACGTCAGGGTCCCGACGAAAGGATCCGTCGCAATCTTGAATGCCAGGGCCGCAAACGGCTCATTATCATCGGCATGACGTTCCGCTTCAGTTTCGGCCGCATCGTCCAGGATACCCTTAATGGGGGGTACATCGGTCGGTGCCGGCATGTATTCGATCACTGCATCCAGCATCGCCTGTACGCCCTTGTTCTTGAAGGCGGAACCACACAGGCAGGGTGTAATTTCATTCGCGAGGGTGCGAATACGCAGCCCTTGCTTGATTTCGTCTTCTGACAGATCACCCTCTTCCAGGTATTTTTCCATCAGTTCTTCAGTTGCTTCAGCCGCGGCTTCCACCATCTGCTCATGCAGTTCATCGGCCTTGGCCTGCAGCTCGGCCGGGATCTCGCGGGCGTCATAAGTTACGCCCATATCCGCTTCATTCCAGTAAATTGCCTTCATACGGACCAGATCGATGACGCCTTCGAAGCCCTCTTCCGCGCCGATATTCAGTTGAATCGGAATGGGATTGGCATTCAAACGGGTCTTGAGCTGGTCGACCACACGCAGGAAGTCGGCACCGGCGCGGTCCATCTTGTTCACAAAGGCCATACGCGGCACATGATACTTATTCGCCTGGCGCCAGACGGTTTCGGACTGGGGCTCAACCCCACCGACCGCACAGAACACGGCACAGGCACCGTCCAGTACGCGCAGGGAACGTTCTACCTCAATGGTAAAGTCCACGTGGCCGGGGGTATCAATGATATTGATACGATGCTGCGGGAACTGCTTATCCATACCCTGCCAGAAACAGGTGGTGGCGGCAGAGGTAATGGTAATTCCACGTTCCTGCTCCTGCTCCATCCAGTCCATGGTCGCGGCACCATCATGCACTTCACCGATCTTGTGAGAAATACCGGTGTAGTACAGGACGCGTTCGGTCGTCGTAGTCTTGCCCGCATCAATGTGGGCCATGATGCCGATGTTGCGATAACGCTCAATGGGTGTTTGACGTGCCACTATTCTTTACCAGCCCGTTTCCGGGATGCTCCTATTATATATTTGGTTACCAGCGGTAATGGGCGAAAGCCTTGTTGGCTTCGGCCATCCGGTGCGTGTCTTCACGTTTTTTCACGGCCGAACCGCGGTTTTCTGATGCTTCCAGAATTTCGCCCGCCAGACGAGCGCCCATGCCCTTTTCACCGCGTTTGCGGGCGGCATCGACAAGCCAGCGCATTGCCAGGGCGTTACGGCGATCGGGACGAACCTCGACCGGCACCTGGTAAGTCGCACCACCCACGCGGCGGGATTTGACTTCCACCACCGGACGGACGTTGTCCAGAGCCTTCTCCAGGGCCTCAACGGCATCGGCTTTGCTCTTTTCCGCCACTGCATCCAGCGCACCGTAGACAATTTTCTCGGCTACGGATTTCTTGCCGCTGAGCATGACCATGTTGATAAACTTGGCAATCATTTCAGACCGAAATTTCGGATCCGGTAAAATTGCACGTTTTTCAGCTTGTCGCCTTCTCGCCATTTATTTTTCCTGACGTTTCAATAAGTTATAAAAGCCAGGCGCAAGCCTGACCGTCGTTAAATTCTATACCTTGGGCCGTTTGGCACCATACTTCGAACGGCCCTTTCTGCGGTCGTTGACGCCAGCAGTATCCAGGGAACCGCGTACGGTGTGGTAACGCACGCCCGGCAAATCCTTGACACGACCACCACGAATCAGGACCACGGAGTGTTCCTGCAGGTTGTGGCCTTCACCACCAATATAACTGGTAACCTCAAACCCATTGGTCAGGCGCACACGGGCCACCTTACGCATAGCTGAGTTCGGTTTTTTGGGTGTCGTGGTGTACACCCGGGTGCACACGCCGCGCTTCTGAGGACAGGCCTCCAGCGCGGGGACATTACTCTTTTCCAGTTTGCGCTTACGCGGCTTACGTACCAATTGGTTGATAGTCGCCATAATTCTTTTTTACTCCAGAAAATAAACGACAGGGCGGGGGTGAACCCGACCTGTCGTAAGGCGCGAGATTGTATGTATCCCGGGGGTTCCTGTCAACAGGATCCCGCTGATCTCGGTTAAAAAATCAGGATTTAGCCCTGATCGACTGATTCGGAGGCCGCTTCGTCCGAAGCCGCTTCGACCACCGGTTCTTCCATCATCAAATTGGCCTCGGCCAGCAGAACTTCGTCCTCCTCGGCCTGGCGCTTGCGGCGGCGTTCGATGTGGAAAGCCATGCCCGTACCCGCCGGAATCAGGCGGCCCACGATGACGTTTTCCTTCAGACCCCGCAGATCGTCGACCTTGCCAGTCACCGCCGCTTCGGTCAGAACACGGGTGGTTTCCTGGAATGAGGCCGCGGAAATGAAGGATTCGGTCGCCAATGACGCCTTGGTAATCCCCAGCAACATGGGCACAAACAGCGCCGGTTGCTTGCCGTCCGCCACCAATTTCTCGTTTTCCTCGAGCACACGGGCTTTTTCCACTTGTTCGCCCCGCAGGAATCGGGTGTCGCCCGGGCTGCTGATTTCGACCTTGCGCAGCATCTGGCGCACAATGACCTCAATATGCTTGTCGTTGATCTTCACACCCTGCAGACGGTAGACGTCCTGCACTTCATTGCCGATATAGCGTGCCAGTTCCTTAACACCCAGTAATCGCAGAATGTCATGCGGATTCGGTTCGCCTTCGGCGATAACTTCACCTTTCTCCACATGTTCACCCTCAAACACCGTGACATGGCGCCATTTCGGGATCAGTTCCTCGTACACATCACCGTCGGTTGGGGTAATCACCAGGCGCTGCTTGCCCTTGGTCTCTTTACCAAAACTGACGGTACCCGTGATTTCCGCCAGGATGGAAGATTCCTTCGGCTTGCGGGCTTCAAACAGGTCGGCAACCCGCGGCAGACCACCGGTGATATCACGGGTTTTGGACGATTCCTGCGGAATACGTGCCAGCGCGTCACCGACGCCTACATCGGCACCGTCCTTCAGCTGAACGATGGCGCCTGCCGGCAGATAATAGTGAGCCGGAATATCCGTACCGGCAATATTCAGATCTTCACCCTTATCATCCACCAGTTTCACCATAGGACGCAGATCCTTGGCCTGGGAACCACGTTGTTTCGGATCCGTAACAACCAGACTGGAAAGGCCGGTAATTTCATCCATTTCGGCCTGTACCGTGACTCCTTCAACGATATCGACAAAACGAATCTTGCCCGCTTCCTCGGTGATCACCGGGTGAGTATGGGGATCCCAACTCGCCAAAATTTGGCCGGCTTCCACGGCATCACCATCCTTGGCGGAAATCTGGGCACCGTAGGGGACTTTATAACGTTCGCGTTCACGCCCATGATCATCCAGCACGGTAATTTCCCCGGAACGGGATACCGCCACAATATGGCCACGGCCATGCAGGACGGTTTTCATGTTGTGCAGGCGAACCGTCCCCTTGCTCTTGATTTCTATGTTGTTAACCGCGGCAGCCCGGCTGGCTGCCCCACCAATATGGAAGGTACGCATGGTCAGCTGGGTACCCGGCTCACCAATCGACTGCGCCGCAATCACGCCCACGGCCTCACCCTGGTTTACCTTGTGGCCACGCGCCAGATCGCGCCCATAACAGGACGCGCACACTCCGTGCAGGTTTTCACAGGTAATCGGGGAACGGACCATCATATGGTCAATACCAATGTGCTCTAACTGCTCGACCCAACGTTCATCCAACAAGGTGCCTGCTTCAATCAGCACCTCGTCGCTATTCGCCTTGCAAACATCTTGAGCCACAATCCGACCAAGGACGCGTTCACTCAAAGGCTCGACCACGTCACCGCCTTCAATCAAGCTGGTCACCATCAGACCATAGTCAGTACCACAGTCCACGCCGTTGATAACCAGATCCTGGGAAACATCAACCAGGCGCCGCGTCAGATAACCGGAGTTAGCCGTCTTCAATGCAGTATCGGCGAGACCTTTACGTGCACCATGGGTGGAAATAAAGTATTGCAGAACCGACAAGCCTTCACGGAAGTTGGCCGTAATCGGGGTTTCAATAATTGAACCATCCGGCTTGGCCATCAGACCACGCATACCGGCCA
>CBDUOW010000115.1:0-5704 GCA_965368945.1 uncultured Gammaproteobacteria bacterium | reverse complement strand
ATTGCTTTCACAAAAGGCGCACCGGAAAGTATTTTACCGCTTTGCAATCAACAATTGACCACTGAGGGTGAACAGATACTTGAGCGTGATGCGTTGCTGGAATATGCCACCGATCTGGCTGAAAAAGGTTACCGGGTACTGGCACTGGCATTTCGGTATTTTACTGCTTTACCGGAACCAGTAGCTGATGAATCAGTTGAACATGACTTGATGTTTTTGGGCCTGGTGGCATTACTGGACCCCCCTCGGGAGGAAGCCAGAGATGCAGTGCAAGAGTGTTTTTCTGCCGGCATTGTGCCCGTGATGATCACCGGCGATCATCCAGGTACGGCGCTGTCTATCGCTACCCGCCTTGAGATGGTTCCAGATAATGGCGCTGTTATAACTGGTCCGGAATTAGCGCAAATGAAACTGGAGGATTTCGAGCAACAGGTCGAGAAGGTGCGTGTTTATGCGCGGGTCAATCCGCAACAAAAAACAAAAATCGTGCAGGCGCTACAGGACAAGGGTCAATTTGTGGCGATGACGGGCGATGGAGTTAATGACGCGCCAGCCTTAAAAGCTGCCAATATTGGTATTGCCATGGGCAAAAAAGGCACTGAAGTAGCCCGTGAAGCTTCGGACATGGTATTGCTGGATGATAACTTTGCCACGATTGTTGCTGCAGTACGTGAGGGTCGTCGCGTATTTGACAATATTCGCAAGTTTATAAAATACACCATGACCAGTAATTCCGGTGAAATCTGGACCCTGTTTCTGGCGCCCTTTTTTGGAATGCCCATTCCCCTCTTGCCGATTCACATTCTCTGGATCAATCTGGTTACCGATGGCTTACCGGGATTAGCACTCTCAGCCGAACCCGCGGAACGCGGAATTATGCAACGCCCTCCACGACCCCCTGATGAAAGTATCTTTGCCGGGGGCATGTGGCAACATATGCTCTGGGTGGGTTTATTGATTGGAGGACTTTCCATCCTCTCCATGGCCTGGGCACTTGAAACGGGTAAGGACAACTGGCAAACCATCATATTTACCGTGTTGACATTTTCACAATTGATGCATGCGATTGTAATTCGATCAGAATCCCAATCGATTTTTACGCTGGGGTTATTCAGTAACAAGTTTTTACTCGGTGCGGTTGCCTTAACAGTCTTGTTACAATTGGCAGTGATTTATTTGCCATTTCTTAATACAATCTTTAAAACAGCCCCCTTGTCTATGCAAGAATTGCTGGTATGTTTTGCCTTGCCATTGATTGTGTTTGTCGCCGTCGAAATAGAGAAAATGATTGTCAGGCGAACATTGCAACCAGTAATTATTAATTAAGCCTGAACAATCGATACTACAGCAGAGTGCCTGGTTTAACACAGAGTAAAGCCATTCCCTGTTTGCCGTTCTGGCTCAAGTTGCTCTATACACTTTTCGTTATTATATTGGTGCCGGTTTACTGGAGTGAGCTTGGCATTGCCAATTTTCTCTGGGGTTCTGATATTGCCTTACTAGTGATGGTATTCGCACTTTGGCTGGAGAGCCGGTTTTTAATCAGTATGATGGCAGTGGGTGTATTACTACCGGAACTTGTCTGGAATATTGATTTTTTTAGCCATCTCATTGCGGGACGGGATGTAACAGGGTTGAATGCAACCGGATATATGTTTTCAGAGGACAGGTCGCTTCTGGTTCAGAGTCTGTCATTATTTCATGTATTTCTCCCCGCTATCCTGATATTTTCATTAATGCGGTTAGGCTATGATTCCCGTGCTCTTGTGGCACAGCTGGTTCTTAGCTGCCTGGTGTTGCCGGCGAGTTACCTGTTTACCGAGCCGGCACGCAATATCAACTGGGTTTTTGGAATCGTTGAAGTTCCACAAACATGGATGCCGGGTTTAGTCTATTTGTTATCAGTGATGGTATTTTTTTCGTTATTCATTTTCTTGCCGACACATCTCGTACTCAGACATTTTTTCAAGTTACGGCGAACATCTGGAGAACCCTGATAAAATATTCAATCAAACTCTTTTAGCTGGTATTCGGTAAAAAAGCCGCGGCTATTTGCATGATCAATAAATTGCCGCTGGTATGCCAGCATTTCCTCGCGGATTTCGTTTGCTTTTGATGAATAATATTTTTGCAGCAATTCACTTGCATCATGCCACCAGTATTCAATGGTACCATCAAAGGGTTCGCCGCCGCCCCGCTCCTGACGAATTTGCTCATTGGCATCGATCTGGAGTGTCAGATTTTTGGCAAAGCGGTGCGGCTGCACAATTAGAAATAATCGTTCAAACAAGTATTCAAATTCGGGGCTGTTCCAGAAACGTCTGAATTCATCGGTTGAAATATCTTCTCGTCGTCTGACACAGTTGATAAAACGAATCATGTTTACCTCGGGTCTACGTTGTTATTTTTTGTGGTGAGTGATTTTATATAACTAAGATAGCAGTTTTTCTAATTCAGCGAGGAAATTTTTCTTGTCAATAAATTGCAGGGCCAGCCAGCCACAGGCACGTGCCCGGTCAATATTTCCCTTATCGTCATCAACAAACAGGATGGTATTCGGTGCTAATCGGAGGTCATTGGCAATATCCTCAAATAGTGAGGGATCCTGCTTGCCTTTACCAAGATAGTAACTGTTATAAATGTGATCAAACGCTGAATAAAATTCAGTCCGCTGATTTAATTTGTCCAGCCAGTTAGTCTGGTCACTTAATACGCCTGTCACATACCCGCGGTCCCTCAAGCCCCGGACTAGTTTGATCATCCAGGGACGGACCACAAAGCCAGCAAGAATTCGTTGGGTCAAATCGGCGTCTTCGCCATCCAAACCGGTACGTTCACGCAGCAGGGCCCAGAAATCCGCCGCTGTTCCATGGCCCAGCACAAACCCCGTGTCATAAACCGCCCGCATGCCTTGCTCCGGCAACCATACTGGATCCATTCCCTGTTCCATGGCCAAGTCCACCAGCCCATTATGAAATCCCTCTTCGGCCAGCACGCCGCCGAAATCAAACAGAATCGCTTTGATGGTGGATTTCATCGGGTTATTCAACTCAGCGGCAGATTATTCATTAGAAACACGATTAATAATATGGGTATTATTGCCGATATTGGCCATCCCCACCCCTGGAATGAGCCGGTTTATTGGGCTTGCCATATGCTGGACCATCAGGTTCAAAAAGGCCGTCTGGTGGTGGCGCAGACGCCCCAGGGCCGCGCTCGCGGCTGTTAGAGTATTGTGATACTCACTGCAATATCAGTGGGTATGAGAGTTCCTCTGTGGGTGAGAGCCAGTGCCGGCGCCGGATTGTCAGGGCTATTTCGTCACCGGGATTTTTGTCCCACATCATCACTCGTAAGTCCGCCATATTGGTTATTTTCTGACCATTAATCGTTAGAATCTGGTCACCGGTCTTCATCCCCAGTTTTGCACAGGCACTGTCTTCCAGACAGGAAACAACCTTAACTTCGCCTTTGGCCTCATCCTCTTCAAGACTAGCCCCGATTTTGCCTGCTTTGGGTAATGATTGTTCTTCCGGCAGCAATAAGACATCAGCCAGTCCCGGCTTGATGCTGTCTTCCCAACTATTAAGCACAATTGCGGTGCTGACAGGCATACGGCGTGTCAGCCGTTTGGGGATGCCGCGACCATGGGCAAGATGTCCACGGCCAGCGAGCGTGACCATATGTGCTCCTGGGTGCGACTCAAGGTAGTCGGCAATCGCTTGGGCCATGCCCTCATCCCATACCAGTTGGACAGTGAGAAAATTCTCAAAATCCTCGGCCTCGCCACCGGAATGGTGATTAAAAATCTGCTTGAGCTGTTGTGCGTAATCCTTGTCGGTTCGATCAATCTCTTCCGGAAGCTGGGCGCGTTCCGCCTCATCAAGACTATCCAGTCCCGAACGAGCCACCTTCCTGCTTAATTCCATAGGGATATTTAAAGCAATGACCGGTATGTCGTGTTCACGCGCATAACGCAGGATCGGGGCATAGAGGCGATAATCATAACGCCAGCGAACATAATATTCCGTGCGGCGTAACATTTCTCGTTCGTTCAATTCACCGTTGACATAATCATCCAGGTATTGCTGAAACGGTTGTTGAAAACTTTCCATACCGATTACCAGATCAGGATGAATGGCATGCAGGCGCCGAATGATTTCAAGTTGAGTGAGATGATGGTCGTAACGAGTATGAATTTCACCGATAAACACGACTTGTTTTTTGGCAAGTTCAGGTATCAGGGTTTTCAAATCCGGACTGTTGCTGATGAGTAATGCCGGTGTAGTCTCAATGGGCCTGGGGACGTGCTTGTCTGAGGTGGATGGAGTGCTATGGGTTGATCCGGGTTGAGCTTCTGCTATTGCGGCTCGTGGCATGAAAAACCAGCCAAGTGTACTAAAGAGTAAAATGGATAAACCAATAATATATCGTTGTTGTTTATGGTTATGCATGTTGATAAAAAGCCTCGATCATTAGTCAGTCATATATTCTTATTTGCTCTACTCAAATACCAGCTCCAGGGTTACGGCCTCTCCCTCTTCATCTGCCCTGATTTGATGTAGCGTCGGCTGGCGATTTGCCAGGTAAGCACAGGTAGCCGTAACCATCTCCTTATTGTTTGACTTCAGGGCTTGAATAAGTTTCATTGCAATATAGTGAATGCGTTGTTTATTATTCGGTGAACAGATAATTTTACCATCCAGATTAATGCCTTCATCCATATCAATATCCATAATATCCAGGAATTCCCGTTGTTTGCCTGGCAAGCGGGTATTACGCAGATATTCCATCACCGTGTCGCCATTCAAAATGACTTCAAGAGTGGCAATCATGTAATTGCCTCTGGTTCGCGGATTAACCAGAATGCGTGTTCCTGATTAAGAAATTCATCATAGGAAATGTAATGTGACCCATCACAGGAGAAGGTCAGGCCAACGATGCCGTTAAAGATGTTCAAGGTGCCGGAACGTAAATAAAACATTTCATCCATGAAACGCAATTGTTGAAAATTTTCCAGAATCGGCCGTATTTTCTCGACAGGTACTACAGCATCCGCTGGATATGGCTGGTGAGGATAGGCAAGGCAAATATTTGGATCGATGATAGATTCAATGTCCAGTAATCGGTATCGATAAGGATCGTCCAGCAGCCAGATGATGGCTCGACTACTCGAGAAATGCAGGATCACATGAAATACGCCATGATCCGTCATTAACTCTTCGACCACACTGATAATGGTATCGAGATGCTTGTCCATCATGCTTTCCACCCGGGTCTGATGGAAAACTGTGCCACGAATGGATGGATCACCTTTGATCTGACGCCAATAACGAGGTTCCTCATAAAGTTCACGTGTTAAGGGTAAATCGCGCAAGTCAAAATCTGCACCGATAAATCCCAGGGTATTTCCGGCATTATTACGCACGATCTGTATCGCCGTTAATGAAGGGCGGCGGGCCTTTAGACTGATATAGCTTTCCGATAATAGAAAGTCGGTACTTGGCACTGCCTCGCACATGTAAGGCCGGCTTGAACGGTCGCGGCCAAAGTCCTTTTCCATGATTCCTGTGTGACTGACGTTGTCACTGATTTGCATGGCATTGGTATCAAGCGCATAGAGAAATTTACAATTTGGCACGGCTGGCAATATTCGACTCAGGACTTCGTCCAGTTGCTGCCGATCCCCCCAGACTTTACTGCA
>CBDUOW010000114.1:0-5712 GCA_965368945.1 uncultured Gammaproteobacteria bacterium | reverse complement strand
CCAATCTGGCCCAGGCACAGGCATGTGGATCCGCCCTTACCCATTCTTCAGGTGTATCTGATTCCGGTTTGTAAGCCGATTGCGGTTCATCACACTTATCTGAATTGCTATCGTGCAGTTGGGTGATCAGCGAAATCAACGGCAATCGATCGATGGTCAGGGTCCTGGCCTTGTCCGGATCGGGTTCAGTGATGTCCTTGAGGGTAACCTGGACCGGCATCATCCAATGGGTACCCAGTCCGCCGCGCATCCTCAATACGGCGGGCATGGAGAGGTAATGTTCATGTATCTCCCCTCCCATATCGCCATAAGCTTTCTTCGCCTGGGCAATCTGCTTCAACATCAATTGGCTGGCAAACTTTTGTGCGGCTCCGAATTTAGATCCGACCCCCCGGTCCGCACTGTAATCAATTGTGGCGGCCGAGGCGTCGGCGATGACTATATGGATCTCCGGTCGTTGCATCGCATAGCTTTTACATTTTTTCCCGCAGGTTTTTGTTTGTTCATCCAGGGCGCTCTGCAACGCATACAGTAATGAGATGACGCCGCGATTATCGGTAGCGCCGCCGTCAGTAACCCAAAAACGTTCAAGCACATCCTTCGAGTCATTGGAAAGTATATCCACTGCGCCATTGGCAAATACCGGCGGGAAGTTTGCGTTGAGGGCAGCAGCGGCAGTCACTGCTGTATGTTCACCTCCCACGATGACATAGGTTTGATACTCATCCTTCGCGTCCTGCAGCGCATCTGTCGGTACAGGAAAGGCGGAAACATCCTTGATGTTGGTAAAGATCAGGCGGCCTCCGGAAGCAATGGAATAGAATTGCTCCCTGGCTCCTGGCTTGTCTTTGTAGAGCTCCGATAACCAGGGTGATGTCGTGGCGGGATGCCCTGCCAAGGCGGTGTTGAGGATCAAACCGACATCATTAACGTCAGGCAACATAAATGGCTTGCTATCCGGATTAACCCCAAATCCTCTGACAAAGCTTTCCGACAACAAATGTCCAAGAGACTTGTTTGCAAATATCTTGACCTCCGGGACACCGCGCAGCACGTCTTCGATGTAGGGCTTTGCCATCGTCGCCACATAGGTGCACCATGGGTCTGATGCCGGGAGGTAATCTCCAAATTTCTCAATCTGCTTGAGTTGCTCTACACCACAGTCAGCGGGCTGCTTCGTGAGCAAGGCATCGCGATGCAAGGCGTAGTAAGCCAGGGCTGCTCCTCCGCCGGAAACGCCACTCAGCAAGACAAGGTCATCGGATGATTGAAGCTTTGCTATCCCCCTTAATACAGACGCCGTGTACAGAGCGGCTCGCGTGCCACCGCCTGAGGCGGCGACCAGGATCACCTTGTTACTGGAACGGGGTTGTTCGAACAGCGTTTGGCGCAGATCCACAACTTGTTGGGGGGCATTGTCCGCAGTCACCAGATGTCCCACCGCAACGGGATCTTCCTTCAACTGGTGCAGGCCATAGAAACCCAACCCGAATACGAGGACCAGCAACACGTTCATGATATTGAAGTAGAGCCAGGTTCGTTTGTGCAACTCCCCTACCGCGGCTTTTACCTGATACTTCTTCATCGAACTCAAATTTTCGATACATTGCGCATGCTCGGCAATGTGTGCAAACAGCTCAATCTTCTCGTAGGACTCCCAGGCGCGGCAGAGACCTTGACTGTCGGGGGGTTGATAGAAACCGACCGCTACGAAGCGGGCGCCGGAAAAGATTTCAATTTGGCGATCCTCCGCTTTCACATCAGTGGTGACAGCATTGGGCTTGATGGGATAATCGATGGCGACAATCCGTTCTGGTTGGTCTTTCAGGGGGAGTAAAAAAGGCAACATGCGTTCTGATAGCGCGCGGTTGATCCAGTATTCATATAACCAGAACGCGGTATAGGCCGCTGCGACATAACCTATTATGACCTGACCGGGGGCCGCATCGAGCATTGTTGTTACATATTGAATGCCGGCCAGGCGAGCGATGGCCAGCACAATGATTAGCAGCGATACAACCAGTTGGCCGCCAATCAGAAACCAGCGTTGTACCACCTTGATCATAAGACTGAGGCGGTCATGGATACCGGTAAACAACAGCAGTAACCAGGCGACTAGCAGCAGGACAATGGCCACGGTCCAGACATACTGAGGTTTGACCAGAATCACGCCGAAGGAAGGCAGTAGCAAGAGATGCAGCGGGTTATACAGGGGAGCGTTCAGTAATCCGTGCAGAACTTTCTTGCCGTTCGCATGGGGACGCCGCGGTTTAACGAACAGCTCGGTCGTCGGCAGCAGGCGGTTGAACAATAAGCGGTAACGGGCCGGGTAACCCGAGAGGACCCAGGCGGCAATCCAGTGAGAAAGTGCGGCCAGAAGCAGCAGCATTAAGATAATGGGAGTAAAAATGTGCTGGTATGGCACTCCATCCGCTTCAATCGGGCCAGGCCCGGGCAGGATAAAAAAGAAAATCGCAAGCAGAAACAGGATTCCAATCTGCAACGAGAGCAGTCCATGCGCGCGCTCTCTTTTTGCCAACCAGTAACGTACCGTGAGCCAGTACAGCAGCGCTGCTGCCATGACTCCAATCACTGCCAGTTCGCCACGATATCTGGGTGTGGGGCCAACCACGGTAAAGGCGATTGCCGTAAGAGTGAACAGGAAAGGCAACAGGGAGTGCCCTTGCATAAACAGGCGTTGCCAGGCCCCGCGGAAACTACTGTTGACGATTTGATCGAGATGCCGCATGCCGCTGTCGATTACTTCAGGGAGACAGACGAATAGCCGCTGCATCCAGCCTTTGCATCTGTTACCGCGTAAGCGTCGCCATTGACGTACAATCCATGCCGGGCGTTGACAGGTTTGGGGTTGGGTTTCAGAGGTACTCATCGCTGCAAACTCCCTTTCTTATAATTATTCAGACAGTGTCCTGCATCCTTCGCTGATTCTAATACATTGTACAGTGCGAGTGCGGATTGGTCGTTGACGGAAGGCTAAACATCCGGGCATTACCTGGTACTCTGTTTTCCTTACTTGATCCCGCAATGATGATGCGAATACGCAGATCTTATGTTAAATAAATAATAGTCCTTAAGTATAGATTTTGGTCGAATCCAGGCTTGGTTAATCCGACCCTTTTAGTCAGAATCTCAATTCTTTTCTACCCTTTGCACCCCCTGTAACTAGCCGATTAACACAGTAAAAGCATGGTATGAGTGATCAAACGCACACTTTCGAATCTGCGGTGTGACTGACTGCACAGATTTTAGCCATCGCACAATATTTATCGGGATTTCTGGCTAATAATGAAAATGTAGTACTAACTCAAATTTCTTATAACGTAACATTAGGTTCGGTGACATATGAAAAGGAAAACAATATTTCTGTGGTTGCTGATGCCGTTTCTATTCTCATCTGGGGTCTTCGCGGTAGAAGATGGCTTTCCCGGTCGGGGCGAGTATCCGGATGTTCTGGTTTATGAAAAATCGCAATTATTTAATGATTTCAGCGATGTTGTCCTGGTGGATACCCGGTCGAAGTATGAATATGAAACATTGCGCATCACAGGTGCCGTAAACATCCCCGTATCCAGTAGAGATTTTGGCGTAAAATTGAAACAACTGCGTGCTTCGACCACGAAGCCGATTGTGTTCTATTGTAATGGCCGTACGTGCTTAAAATCTTATATCGCTGGGCGTGAAGCCAATAATCTGAATATTGAAGATACCTACGCGTATGATGCTGGTGTGTTTGAATGGGCCAAGACCTATCCAAACCATGCTGCTTTACTGGGTAAGAGTCCTGTCGACCCGCGTGATATTATTTCTGCAAAGAAGTTCACGTCTCATTTACTCGATCCAGAAAAGTTCAGTGAAAAGGCCTATCAAATGAGAGCAAGCAGCCTGGTTATTGATGTCAGGGATCGGTATCAACGTGCGGGAACCGGTTTATTCCCGGCGAAAGAACGTTGGGCAAGCCTGCATGATCAGGAAAAATTGCAGCAATATATCAAACAGGCCAAGGCGCAGAATAAAACCCTTTTCATTTACGATGAAGTTGGAAAACAAGTACGTTGGTTCCAGTATGCTTTAGAAAAGGCCAATGTAAAAAACTACTACTTTATGAAAAAAGGTGCCCGTCGTTACTATGATGATCTCATGGTTACGCAGTTGGTTATGAACGATCGCAAGTAGGTAACCTACTCCCCCCTTCATTCTTGTAACGGCCCAGTGAGCATAAGCTCTCTGGGCCGATTTCTTTAAAGGTTCCCGTAATTGCCCTGTTTGTATTTTTATGCACATACTACCCGGTACAAAGCATTAGTTTCTTTGTTCGCATCCTGATAGATTTGGAATGTGATTTAGCGCTATGCTGTTGATAGCGGATTTTCCTGTATTAGGCAGACAAAATAAAACTAAGCAACTCGCACGATGCTGACTGATCCTGTCATTTTCTATATTTTTCTTATTTTTACCGGGGCAGCCATTCTCGCGACCCTGGCCCTGTATGCACGCCAGTCACTATTGGTGGTCTATATCCTTCTTGGTGTGGTGCTTGGCCCTTCCGTGCTGGGCCTGGTGTCGGATCCTGAAATTATCCGCGAAATTTCCCATATAGGTATCATATTCCTGTTGTTTTTGTTGGGGGTCAATTTGCCGCCGCAAAAACTTCTGTTGATGTTACGAGAAACCACTCTGGTAACGGGTATCAGTTCCCTGCTGTTTTTATTGATCGGTACGGGTTGCGCCCTGCTTTTTGGTTTCCCACTGTTGGAATCGTGCATCATTGGCGCCGCGATGATGTTTTCCAGTACGATTATCGGCCTTAAACTTCTCCCTACCACCGTCCTGCATCACCAACATACAGGTGAAATTATTATCAGTATCCTGTTGATGCAGGATATTATCGCTATTGTAATTCTGATGCTGTTGCCGGCCGAATGGCGTATGGCCTGGCCGCTGCTGGAGATTGCGCAATTAATTCTCTCCCTCTTCGGTTTAATTGCGTTTGCGTTCATTTTTGAGCGCTTTGTTCTCATTAAACTCATTCAGCGGTTTGATCGCATTCAGGAATACATTTTCCTCATGGCCATTGGTTGGTGTCTGGGCATGGCTGAACTGGCTGCGGTGATGGGCTTGTCGGCGGAGATTGGTGCCTTTATTGCCGGTATTGTGCTGGCAACGAACCCCATTTCCATGTTTATCGGCCAAAGTCTGAAGCCGTTGCGGGACTTTTTTTTAATTATTTTCTTTTTCGCACTGGGCGCGAGCTTCGATCTGGTAATGATCGAGGAGGTATGGCTACCTGCCGCGATTATTGCAGTGCTGGCGTTGTTATTAAAACCGTATATTTTTAAATGGTTGTTGAAATATTCCGGTGAGCCCGCTTCGGTATCAATGGAAGTGGGTGTGCGCCTGGGGCAGATCAGTGAATTTTCTCTGCTCATTGCCGTGCTGGCGCTGGAGATTGGCGTAATCAGTCAGAAAGCCTCCTATCTGATCCAGTTGAGTACGCTACTGACCTTTCTGGTTTCATCTTATCTTATTGTCATGCGCTATCCTTCACCTATCGCCATATCCGACAGATTACGTCGCGACTAAGCCTTTAATCTATAAGGTCCTGTGTTTTTACCCACTCGACTTGGTTTTATCCATCAGGGTTTGCAAAAAATCCATCGGGACCGGAAACACGATGGTATTACTGCGTTCATT
>CBDUOW010000113.1:0-5763 GCA_965368945.1 uncultured Gammaproteobacteria bacterium | reverse complement strand
GCCTGGGCAATCTTCAGGAAATGCTCACGGTAATGCTTCAACTCATCAATGGAATCACGAATATCGTTCAGCGCCAGATGACTCGACTGTTTGGAAAACCCCTTGAAGACTTCCGGTGCCCAGCGTTTGGCCAGTTCCTTCAGGCTGCTGACATCCAGGTTGCGGTAATGGAAAAACGCTTCCAGCTCCGGCATGCAGCGGGCGAGGAAACGGCGATCCTGACAAATGCTGTTACCACACATGGGCGAGGCATTGGCCGGGACATACTGGCGCAGAAACTCGATGGTCTGACGCTCCGCCTCAGCCTCATTCATTGTGCTGTTTTTTACCCGTTCGGTCAGTCCGGAATTGCCATGTTGCTTGGTGTTCCATTCATCCATGCCATTCAGGATATCGTCGCTTTGATGGATGGCGAACACAGGACCTTCGGCCAGGGTATTCAATTCACTATCGGTCACCACGGTAGCAATTTCGATAATGACGTCGCTAGTGGTATCCAGCCCGCTCATTTCGAGATCGATCCAGATCAGGTTGTTGGGATTTTGCGGCATATGATTGTTTATTCCTTTATACATAGAGTAACCGGTTTGACTTGCCATGCATTCTAACAGAGGCTAACCTGCATCGCTGTCATCGAACGGACCAAGCTTATCATGAATTGGATTACCCTTATTTTCCTGCTCGCCCTGGTACTTTCCCTCGTTATCCAGTTCTGGCTTGATCGCCGCCAGCTCACACATGTCCTGCGTCATCGAGATGCTGTGCCCGACGCCTTTAAAGAACGTATTCCGCTTGATGCCCACCAGAAAGCCGCGGACTACACTGTCACCCGCACACGGCTGGGGATCATGGAGTTAGTGCTCGGTACGATTCTGCTCCTGCTCTGGACCCTTGGTGGTGGGCTGCAATTCGTGGATACCTTCTGGCGTGGACTGGCCTTGTCACCTCTCGTCACCGGCGTTGTGGTCATATTCAGTATCCTTATCATCAGCGCCTTACTGGAATTGCCAGTCTCTATTTATCGTACCTTTGTAATTGAACACCGTTTTGGTTTTAACCGCACAACCGCCGGTGTCTTTATCGGTGATCAGTTCAAGACACTGCTGGTATTACTCATCCTCGGTGTTCCCCTGGCGACCCTGGTGTTGTGGCTTATGCAGGATGCGGATCCGCTGTGGTGGTTGTATGTCTGGGCCGTGTGGATGGGTTTCAGCCTGTTGATGTTATGGGCCTGGCCGGCTTTTATCGCACCCCTGTTCAATAAATTCGTCCCCCTGGATAACCAGGAACTCAAACAGCGTATCGAAAATTTGCTCTCGCGTTGCGGTTTTCAAAGCAATGGCGTGTTTGTAATGGACGGTTCCAAACGCTCCAGCCATGGCAATGCCTACTTCTCCGGTCTGGGCACCAACAAGCGTATCGTGTTTTTTGATACTCTGCTGAAATCACTCAACCCCGAGGAAGTCGAAGCGGTACTGGCGCATGAACTGGGCCATTTCAAACGCCGCCACATCCAGAAACGCATTATCAGTATGGCGGTCATCAGCCTGGTCGGCCTGGCCATTCTGGCCTGGCTGATTAATTTGCCGGAATTTTATACCGGCCTCGGAGTTAGCAATCCCTCGACCTACATGGCACTGATATTGTTTATGATGGTTTCACCCGTATTCAGTCTGTACCTGCAACCGTTAATGGCCTATTTCAGTCGGAAACATGAATTCGAAGCAGATGATTATGCGGCGCAACAGAGCAATGCCGCGGTCCTGATCCAGGCCCTGGTTAAACTCTATGAAGAGAATGCCAGCACCCTGACACCGGACCCGATTTATTCCGCATTTCATGATTCGCACCCGCCGGCCCCCGTGCGCGTGGCGCATTTGTCGAGTAAACTTGCAGCCACTACCGTTTGATTAATTCGCTTACAAAAGGTCTGAAAATTATGAAACAGCAATTATCCATAGCTCTCATACTCACATGCCTGGCAAGTCCTACAGTGGCTGCTGACCTTAAGCGGGGCAAAGCACTGCACGATGACAACTGCATTGAATGTCATGTTTCCATTCAGGGTGGTGATGGTTCCGGCATTTATACCCGGCCAGACCGCCGTATCGACTCCCTCCCCGCCTTGAGTGCGCAGGTCAATCGCTGCAAGAACAGTATGGGAGTCTCCTGGCCGCAGGATCAGATCGACGATGTGGTGGCTTACCTCAACAGCAGCTACTACAAGTTTACGGAATAGTAATGACGGATCTGGCTGCGCGGCAATGCAAATCCTACCCCAAGGGCACGCCAGCCTTGAGTCCGGAACAGGCTACCGAACTGCTGCGGGAAATTCCGCAGTGGTCGATTAACTCGAGTAGCTCTGCCATTAGTCGTGAATTTCGGTTCAAGGATTTCCATCAGACCATGGCCTTTGTCAATGCGCTGGCCTGGATCGCCCATCAGACTGACCACCATCCCGACCTGCAAGTCGGCTATAACCGTTGTAACGTGACTTTTTCTACCCACTCCATCGGTGGCCTGTCAGACAACGATTTCATTTGTGCCGCCCGCATTAATTCGCTGGGTGAGTTGTAACGTCTGTTCACTTCAGCCTGGCGAATGAGTAAGCCAATACAGCAAACCAGGGCTAAAAGTTCTAACGCCATTGCAAGCAAGCCCGGATTGGTGGTCGCCAATTTTGGCGCCAAGCTGGTGGTGGAAGATAGCGACGGTGTCTTACATCGTTGCGCAGGCCGTCGAAAACTGGGCACCCTCGTATGTGGCGACCGCGTACGCTGGCAAGCGGGAGACCACCAGGATTGTGCCGTCATCGAACTGGAAGCACGCCAGTCAGAACTCGCCCGCCCGGATAAAAACGGCCGTAAAAAAACCATTGCCGCCAATATTGATCAGTGCCTGATCATGACCTCACCCGGTGCGGAATTTTCAACCGGTCTGATTGATCGTTACCTCATCACCGCTGAAACCCTGGGCATTCAACCTCTGATCATTTTTAACAAGGTTGATCTGCTTGAAAAGGGTCAACTCGCAGAGTCCAGGCAACAATTAGCGCCATATGAGAAGATCGGCTACCCGGTCATTCTGACCAGCAGTAAAACAGCCCATGGCGTTGATGCGCTGATGCCATTTCTATCCAACAAAACCAGCATCATTGTCGGCAAGTCCGGCGTCGGGAAATCATCACTGATTAACCTGATTCTGCCGGACGCCGAAGCCCGCGTCGGTGAAATCTCACAAGCCACCGGTAAGGGTACCCACACCACGACCACCGCCCGGCTTTACCATCTACCTGGAAATAAAGGCGAGGTGATCGACTCGCCCGGTATTCGGGAATTCGGCTTGTGGCAAATCACCCCACCCCAGGTGGCGGAAGGCTTTCGTGAATTCCGGGATTATGCAGAACAGTGTCGCTTTCGCGATTGCCTGCATCGCAAAGAGCCGGGCTGTGCCGTAGCCGAAGCTGTCAAACAGGGTGATATTTCCGCACAACGATACGCCAGCTATCAACGTATTCTTGTTTCACTGGAAGAAACCAGGAATTGATTGCACTCGGAAGTGAGTGCATGGATTTTTTAAACCTGCGAACGCCCCGTGAATGCCTGTGACAGGGTACTACTATTGACGAACTCCAGTTCGCCGCCCATTGGCACACCATGGGCAATGCGGGTGGCCTTGATCGCCCGTCGGTTAATCATTTCGGCAATGTAGTGTGCGGTTGCCTCCCCTTCCACGGTGGAATTAGTCGCGAGGATCACTTCCTTGATTTCCCCTTCATCCAGCCGCTTGGCCAACTCATCCAGACCGATATCCTCCGGACCGATGCCATCCAGGGGGGAGAGATGCCCCATTAACACGAAGAACAGACCACGATAATCGGTCGCCTGTATGATCGCCTGCACATCGATGGGAGACTCCACCACACAGAGCAAACCACGCTCGCGCTTATGGCTGGCGCAAATGTCACACAGCTCTGTTTCACTCAGGGTACGACATTGTTGGCAGTGGCCCACCTCCTCCACCGCCTGAATCAGCACCTCTGCAAGCTGCCGGGCGCCGTCACGCTCCCGCTCCAGCAGATGGTAAGCCATGCGCTGTGCGGATTTTGGACCCACACCGGGTAAACAGCGCAGGGCCTCGATTAGTTGACCAATAAGCGGCGTAGACATGGATTCAGAACGGGAGTTTGAATCCGCCCGGCAGTCCCATGCCGGAAGTTAATCCAGACATTCTCTCTTCCACGGTTTTTTCAACCTGGCGCACGGCATCATTCACCGCGGCGGCAAGCAGATCTTCCAGCATTTCCTTGTCGTCCATGACGCTGTCGTCAATCGTAACGCGCTTGACGTCATGACGGCAGGTCATGATGACGCTAACCAGCCCGCCACCCGCCTGACCGGTAACTTCAACATTGGCCATTTCCTCCTGGGCTTTCTGCATATCGGCCTGCATCTTCTGGGCCTGCTTCATCAGATTGCCAATTCCACCTTTCATTATGCATTTCCTCTATTCAGGTTGATTCAATGGGGTGTACCGAGTTGGGCTGCACCTCGGCGTCAAAGGCGTCAAGAATCGACTGGACATTGGGATCGCTCTCAATCGCTGCTTCGGCCTCAGCCTGGCGCTCCGCCTGCAAACGCGCATCCCGCGCCGCCGGGCTTTCTCCTTCAGTATCCTTGAGTTCGATCTGCACTTTCAGCGAGCGTCCGAAATAAGACTGTAGCGCATCACGCAGACTGGCTTCACGTTCCTTGTTTAATAAGGGTGCACTGGTGGTCGCCAAGGCCAAACGAATCTGACTGTCTGTCAGTTCCTGCAGAATACAATGGGCTACGAGTTGTTGCATGACACCAGTGAGTTGCAGACCCGCCGCAATTTGATACCAATCCTGTGATACTTGGGTTGGCGCGGCTGCTGTTGCGACCGAGTCTGTTGGGGCTACCATTGAGGCCGGTTCGGGCCTGGCTGCCGGGACGGGTTCCGCAGCTGGACGTGCTGATTCAGTTGGCGTTGCCGAGGGTTTGCTGACCGGTGCAGGTTTCTGTGTCGGCGTTCCGGCAGCAGGGGTTGGGCTCATGACTTCGGTGCCGGCAGGCCGAAACGCCAGCATGCGCAGCAGCACCATTTCCAGACCGGTCCGCGGTTCGGGTGCCAGGGGCAAATCACGCCGGCCAGTCAAGCCAATCTGGTAATAGAGTTGTAAATCTTCCGGGCTAAGGCTATCGGCCAGGGCGGTTAAGCGCGACTTGTCACCCATCAATTCGACCCATGCTGCCGGCACCTGCTTAATCAGTGCAAGATGGTGCAAAGTGGTGATGAGTTCAGCCAGCACATCGGCATAATCAGGCGCCTGTTGCGCCAGATCCGCCACCGTCTCCAGGACGACTGTCCCGTCGCCGCTTGCCAGTCCTTCCAGTAAGCGAAACACATGATCCTGCTCAATGCTGCCGAGCATGGCCTGCACTTCTTGTTCCGTAACTTTGCCGCCACCAAAGGCAATGGCCTGGTCAAGTAAACTCAGGGCATCACGCATGCTTCCGTCCGCTGCCCGGGCCAGTCGATGTAAGGCGGCGGCATCGCTGCTGATAGCTTCCTGCTGCAGAATATTGGCGAGATGCGCCTCGATCTGTTCGGTCGCGAGACGCCGCAAGTTAAATTGCAGACAGCGCGACAATATGGTCACCGGCAATTTTTGCGGATCGGTGGTGGCCAGCAGGAACTTCACATGCGGCGGCGGTTCTTCCAGGGTTTTTAACAGCGCAT
>CBDUOW010000112.1:0-5815 GCA_965368945.1 uncultured Gammaproteobacteria bacterium | reverse complement strand
CGAGCCCACTTCGTGAGCGATGCCATGGGTGATGGCCGGGTTAATAGTGTATTTGGCGATGTAGCGCTTGACGCGGAAGTTGTCGTGCTCGGCCGGGTCACCGCCTAAAGCGCCGCGTTGCACTTTCATCTTGTGTGCGGTCTGCCAGGTGCGGGTGATGACCTCGCCAACCCGACCCATGGCCTGGGAGTCAGAGGCGATCATGGAAAAGGCACCCAGGTCGTGCAGAATGTCCTCGGCGGCGATGGTCTCGCGGCGGATGCGGGATTCGGCGAAGGCCACGTCCTCGGCAATGTTCGGATCCAAATGGTGACAGACCATCAACATGTCGAGATGTTCATCCGCGGTGTTGACCGTATAGGGTCGCGTCGGGTTGGTGGAAGACGGCAGTACATAGGATTCACCGCAGGCCTTGATGATGTCCGGAGCATGTCCACCACCGGCACCTTCAGTGTGATAGGTGTGAATGGTCCGGCCCTTCATTGCCGCCAGGGTGTGCTCGACGAAACCCGATTCATTTAATGTGTCGGTGTGGATGGCTACCTGCACGTCCATGGCTTCGGCCACCGACAGGCAATTGTCGATGGCAGCCGGGGTGGTGCCCCAGTCCTCGTGTAGTTTCAGTCCGATCGCGCCGGCGCTGATCTGTTCCTCCAATGGCCCGGGCAGGCTGGCGTTACCCTTGCCGAGAAAGCCCAGGTTCATCGGCAGGTCTTCGGCGGCTTGCAGCATGCGGTGGATGTTCCAGGGCCCGGGTGTGCAGGTGGTGGCGTTGGTGCCGGTGGCCGGTCCGGTGCCGCCGCCCAGCATGGTGGTGATGCCGGACATCAATGCCTCTTCCACCTGCTGCGGACAGATAAAGTGGATGTGCGAATCGATACCACCGGCACAAAGGATCTGGCCCTCGCCGGCGATGGCTTCGGTGCCGGGGCCAACCAGGATATTAACGCCGGGTTGCACGTCCGGGTTGCCCGCCTTGCCGATGCCGGAGATACGGCCATTCTTGATGCCAACGTCCGCTTTGACGATACCCCAGTGGTCGAGGATCAGCGCGTTGGTGATGACCAGATCGACAACGTCTTTGGACTCACGCTGGCACTGGCCCATGCCGTCACGGATCACCTTGCCGCCACCGAACTTCACCTCGTCACCATAGATAGTGTGATCCTTTTCCACCTGGATCCATAACTCGGAGTCCCCCAGGCGAACGCGGTCGCCGGTGGTAGGACCGTACATTTCGGCATAAGCCTGTCGGGAGATGGTTGTCATCAGTCCAGCCCTCCCATGATTTGGCCGTTGAAACCGTACACCTGCCGATCACCCGCATAGGCGACTAACTCCACCTCGCGGGTCTGGCCGGGTTCGAAGCGTACCGCGGTGCCGGCAGGAATGTTGAGTCGGAAGCCGCGCGTCAGTTTGCGATCGAACTGCAATGCCGGATTGGTCTCGTAGAAGTGGTAGTGGGATCCAACCTGGATGGGGCGGTCGCCGGTGTTGGCCACATTTATCGTAACGACGTCGCGGCCAGTATTCAGCTCAATGTCACCGGGGGCGGTCTGGATTTCACCTGGAATCATGTTCGTGTCCTTCACGGCTTAGACGATGGGATTGTGTACGGTCACCAGCTTGGTGCCGTCCGGAAAGGTGGCTTCTACCTGCACCTCATGGATCATCTCGGCGATGCCATCCATCACATCCTCGCGACTCAGCAATGTACGACCGTGGTCCATTAGCTCGGCGACGCTCATGCCATCACGTGCACCTTCCATGATGGCGGCGCTGATATAGGCCATGGACTCCGGGTAATTGAGCTTGACACCGCGATCCTTGCGACGCTCCGCCACCAGGGCGGCGGTGAACAGCAGCAGTTTGTCTTTTTCTCGAGGTGTGAGCTCCATAGCATTTCCTCAAATACAATTCAGGTGGACCAGATGCGTGGCGGGCAGGGGGTGCGACCCATCACGGTCGTTCTAATCGCAGTCCAGATTTTGATGAATAGATTACGGCACTGCTCTGTCGAGTCGCCAAGGTAGCGCACCACCAGCAGGTTGTCGATCAGGGTGACGCCGGCGCGGTGTGTCTCGGCCAACAGTTCGCGAACCAGTTCAAGCTCGATTTCTCCGGCTGGCGTAGCTAGCAGGGTGGCGTTGACCGGCAGGCCGCGCAAGCCGGCTTTGCCGTGAAGTTTTTCCGGCGTCACCGTGAGACGATCCAACAGCAGCGGTCGGTTGTCGCGTTCAATGTGTAGTTGGAACTCGGCATGGCCGCTGGCAAAGCGTTCGCTATTTGCTGGCAGACCGAGACAATTAACTTCCCAGCCGATGAAGCGGGCGCTTTCGGACAGTTCAATCATTGTCTGCAAACCTGTGATGGCACCGGGGAAGAAGATGTTCTCCTGCGGCAGCCATTCCAGCCCGCCACCCGCAGCGATACGCAGGGATTGTTTTTGCTCTGCTTCCGCACCGGCACTGAGATAGAATTTTGTCGCACCGGGCGTTGTGACCAACGCGTGGGCGCCTTCCACTACCTTGCACTGGATGTGCAAACTATCCCCACCCACCACACCGCCGGGTGGATGCAACAGATACAGGTGGCAGACATCGCCCTCCGGATAGAAGGGACGTTGCACCGCCAGCGGACCGCGTTGCTTGCGCTGGACCAGTGCCGTGCGGCCGAAACGGGGAGCAAAGCCGAGTTCCAGTTGTGCTGGCCAGCCCGACCCCATTGCCTCGGCTGCGGTGCTCATACTGTCAGATACTCCTTCACCAGTTCGTCGTTCAGATTATCCATCACACCGCTCGCCACCGAGCGGCCGCGGTCAAGAATAACGAAGCGATCGCCAATTCGCCGAGCGAAGGGCAGCTTTTGTTCCACCAATAAAACGGTCAGGCCGATCTCCTGGTTAAGCTTGCGAATGATATCGCCGATCTCGTGGACGATGTTTGGCTGGATGCCTTCGGTGGGTTCATCAAGGATCAGGAGTCTGGGGTCGAGCACCAGCGCACGGCCGATGGCCAGCTGTTGTTGCTGCCCGCCGGACAGATCTCCACCGCGGCGGCCGAGCATCTCCTTGAGAACCGGAAACAGTTCGTAGATAAATTCGGGAACCTTGCGCACTTTGTCGCGGCGCGCCGGCAAGCCGATCTGCAGGTTCTCCTCTACCGTCAGGGCAGGAAAGATCTGCCGTCCCTGTGGCACGTAACCGATACCCAGATTCGCGCGCTTTTCCGCCGAGGCTTTCATCAGTTCGGTGCCGGTAAAGTTAATACTGCCGGACTGTAACGGTAAAAGGCCCATGATGCATTGCAGCAGTGTAGTCTTGCCGACGCCGTTGCGGCCCATCAGTATGGTGCATTGGCCCTCGGGGACATCGAGATCCAGATCCCAGAGTGTGTGGCTCTCACCATAGAATTGATTGAGTTGTTCGATTTTCAGCATGGCCGTCATTCTCCCAGATACACTTCGATGACCCGGGGGTCGTTCTGTACCTGGTCCATGCTACCTTCCGCCAGTACGCTGCCCTGGTGTAGCACGGTAACTTTGTTGGCGATCGAGCGGACGAAATCCATATCGTGCTCAACCACCACCACCGAGTGATCGCCGGCGAGCGAGGTCAGCAGTTCGGCGGTGCGCTCCATCTCCTGGTGGGTCATGCCTGCCACGGGTTCGTCGACCAGCAGCAGGTGCGGGCGCTGCATCAACAGCATGCCAATTTCCAGCCACTGTTTCTGACCGTGTGACAACTTGCCGGCATGGCTATGGGTGTGCTCGCTCAGACCGATGATCTCCAATACCTCGTCGATGCGATCGCGCTGCTCGCCGGATAAATGAGCGATGAAGGTAGGCCACACACGCTTGTCGCCGGCCATGGCCAGCTCCAGGTTTTCGAATACGCTCAGGTTCTCGAATACGGTCGGCTTCTGAAATTTGCGACCGATACCGGCCTGGACGATTTCCGGTTCTGACAGCCTGAGTAGATCGATGCGCTGACCAAACCAGACCGAGCCGGTGTCGGGCCGGGTCTTGCCGGTGATAATGTCCATCATGGTGGTCTTACCGGCACCGTTGGGGCCGATGATACAGCGCAACTCACCCGCTTCGATGTAGAGATTCAGATTATTAATGGCCTTGAAACCATCGAAGCTGACCGACACGTCCTCCAGGTAGAGGATTTCGCCGTGGGTCACATCCAGTTGCAGGTTAACCGATGGCATAAGGAACTCCCACACCTGGTCGCGGCGCATGGTCTGGCGGAGTTGATCCAGTGTCTTCATCCGACGGATTCCTGTGGCGTTGAGGGTGTTTGCGGCATTCTCTTTTGTTTAAGCTGGCGCAGCAAACCCGCAATGCCGTAGGGCAGGAAGAGGGTAACGAGCACGAACAATGCGCCAAGAACAAACAACCAGGCCTCGGGGAATGCACCCGTTAAATAGGTTTTACCGAAGTTTACCAGGATGGCGCCGATAACGGCTCCATACAGGGTATTACGACCGCCGATGGCCACCCAGATCACGATCTCAATCGAGTACAACGGGCTGAACTCGCCCGGGTTGATGATGCCCACCTGTGGCACATAGAGTGCGCCGGCGACACCGGCCAGCATCGCCGACACAGTGAACAGGGCGAGTTTGACAAACTGCACCCGGTAGCCGATGAAGCGGGTGCGATCCTCGGCGTCACGTATGGCCACCGCGACTCTTCCCAAACGGGACGTGACGATGGCGCGGCAGATCAGATAGCCCAGTGCCAGCGCGATGGCGGAGGCGAGGAACAGGCCTATGCGGGTGGCGTCGGACTGGATGTCGAAACCGAGGATGTCCTTGAAGTCGGTCAGACCGTTGTTGCCACCGAAGCCCATCTCGTTACGAAAGAAGGCCAGCATGAGTGCATAGGTGAGTGCCTGGGTCATGATCGACAGGTAAACACCGGTCACCCGTGAACGGAACGTCAGCCAACCGAATACGAAAGCCAGCACGCCGGGTACCAGCAGGATCATCAACGCGGCAAACCAGAACTGATCAAAGCCGCTCCAGAACCACGGTAGCTCCTGCCAGTTAAGGAACACCATAAAGTCGGGCAGCTCAGGGTTGCCGTACACACCGCGGTCGCCGACCTGGCGCATCAGGTACATGCCCATGGCATAGCCACCCAGTGCAAAGAAGGCACCGTGGCCCAGGCTGAGTATGCCGAGATAACCCCACACCAGATCAACGGCGACAGCCAGCAGGGCGTAGGTCAGGTACTTACCCAACAAAGTTACCGTGTAGGTGGGTACGTGCAGGGGGTTGGATTCGGGCACGGCCAGGTTGAGGAAGGGGATCAGCACGCCAATCACCGCCAACGACACCAATAAGATCTGGCCACCTCGATCGTTATAGAGAAGGCTGCGTAATGTGAACATAAATCAGCCCTCCGCCGCACGGCCCTTCTGCGGGAAAAGTCCCCGCGGCCGTTTCTGGATGAACAGGATAATGAATACCAGCATCAGGATCTTGGCCAGTACCGCACCCGCCCAGGGTTCAATGAACTTGTTGGCGACGCCCAGGGACATGCCGGCCACCAGCGTGCCCCACAGGTTGCCGACCCCGCCAAACACCACCACCATGAAACTGTCGATGATATAGGCCTGGCCGAGATTGGGTCCGACGTTGGTCAATTGGCTGAGCGCCACGCCGGCGACGCCGGCAATGCCTGAACCTAAACCGAAGGTCATCGCATCCACCCAGGCCGAACGGACTCCCATGGCGCGGGCCATGGCACGATTCTGCGATACGGCACGCACTTGCAACCCGAGCGCGGTCTTCTTCAGCACTAA
>CBDUOW010000111.1:0-5851 GCA_965368945.1 uncultured Gammaproteobacteria bacterium | reverse complement strand
CCCTGGTACTGGAAAAACTCATTGGCCAGTTCGTGTCCAAATTTATGACTGAGGCGGGGTCGGGAGATAAATAAGTATGTCTGCTCCTGCTCGAGGCTGGTTACTATTGCTCTGTTTGTGTTTGCCGCTGGCAGGGCAGGCGGCCATCGGTCCGCAGGAACTTGTGCAGCAAACCACAGCGCAGACCTTGTCACGGCTGCAAAGCGAGCAGGCGGCATTACAAAAAAACCCGGACGGTATTTACGATCTGGTTAAGGAGATCATTTCTCCCCACTTTGATTTTATCCGCATCTCAGCCTGGGCACTGGGTAAACACTGGCGAACGGCGAGTAAGGAACAGAAATTACGTTTTGTCAGGGCCTTTCGG
The DNA here is from genome assembly GCA_965368945.1 of uncultured Gammaproteobacteria bacterium. Taxonomy (GTDB): domain Bacteria; phylum Pseudomonadota; class Gammaproteobacteria; order UBA6429; family Thiohalophilaceae; genus JAHEIJ01. Next base: position 5,484 of record CBDUOW010000111.1, on the reverse strand, counting down.
ACGTTATTGATACGAACCTATGGCGTTGCCTTGCTCGACTACACCGATCAGGAGATTCGCTATTTACCCTTGCGGGATGACCCGAGGAACGGTGATGTGACAGTGCGATCCGAGGTGATCCAACCCAATGGCGGGGCCGTGTCGCTTAATTTTCGGCTCTACAAGAGAAATGAAGCCTGGAAGGTTTACGATATTTCAGTGGACGGTATCAGCCTGGTGACGAATTTCCGTACTTCATTTGCCACCGAGATTAAGCAAGCGGGACTGGATAGCTTGATACAACGGCTGGAAGATAAAGTGACGGCAGGTGGCGAATGAGTAGCGCGGTGATTAATAAGCTGGATACACATCATTTTCAGGTTGAGGGGGAGTTGAGTTTGGTAACCGCACCAGACCTGCTTCAGTCCATGCCTAGCCAATTCCCTCCTGTCGGCAGCGAAGCACATATTGACCTTGAGGGCGTGACACGGAGTGACAGTGCCGGCCTGGCGCTGTTGGTCGAGTGGCTTCGTCTGGCAGAGGGGCAGGGCATCACACTGCGATTCCATAATCTACCGGGCCAGTTACGGGAGATAGCCCGGGTCAGTGACCTGTTACCGTTGTTACCGCTGGCCTGAGCCACTTTCCTCCTCCGCACAAAACCGCCTATTTGCTATCCGTTTGTTCCTGACACAGGCTACAATAGCGCCCCCTATTCAGTTACAACTTTTGAGTGAATCCGATGAACCCTGATGATGTGAAACAACGAATTGCCGCCCACTTGCCTGATTGCGAGGTCAGCGTGACCGGCGACGGCAGCCACTTCGAAGCCATTGTGGTGGGTGAAGTATTTGCGGGCATGAGCGCGCTGAAAAAGCAGCAACTGGTCTATGCCTCGGTCAATGATTTGATTACCAGTGGCGACCTACACGCACTGACCATCAAGGCCCATACGCCCGAGGAGTGGGAGAAAGCCAGTAAGCTGCAGATCTCCTCTTGAATTCTGACACCAGCCTCTTCGCCTGGTAGGGCGAACTCATCGACGAGACAGTTTTATGGACAAGTTATTGATTAATGGCGGCGTGCCCCTCAACGGGGAAATCCGAATTTCGGGTGCGAAAAACGCGGCTTTGCCGATTATCGTGAGCACCTTGTTGGCAAGTGAGCCGGTGACGATCGGAAACATTCCGCACCTGCACGACATTACGACCACCATGGAACTCCTGGGTCGCATGGGCGTGTCGATTACCATGAACGAAATGATGAGTGTTGAGGTGGATGCGTCCACCATCAGTCTACTGGTTGCCCCGTATGAATTGGTCAAGACCATGCGTGCCTCTATCCTGGTGTTGGGTCCACTGTTGGCGCGTTTTGGTTCGGCCGAGGTTTCGCTGCCTGGTGGCTGTGCGATCGGATCCAGGCCGGTCAATCTGCATATCAGTGGTCTCGAAGCCATGGGTGCCGATATCAGTGTTGAAAACGGTTATATCAAGGCCCGTGCCAAGCGCCTGAAAGGGGCCAAGCTGGTGATGGACATGGTGACGGTCACCGGGACTGAAAACCTCCTGATGGCGGCGACCCTGGCGGATGGCACGACCATTATTGAGAATGCGGCGCGTGAACCGGAAGTGATAGATCTGGCGAATTGCCTGATTAGCATGGGTGCACAAATCGAAGGCGCCGGAACGGATACCATCACCATCGAAGGTGTCGAGAAACTCCATGGTACCCACTACAACGTGTTGCCGGATCGAATTGAAACCGGCACCTTTCTGGTGGCGGCGGCAGTGACCGGTGGTAAGGTCAAACTCAAGGATACGGATCCCACAATACTGGATTCCGTGTTGGCCAAGTTACAGGAGGCTGGTGCGACAATCGAGACGGGCAAGGACTGGATCAGCCTCGATATGCATGGCAAGCGCCCCAAGGCGGTGGATATCAGTACCGCGCCTTATCCGGCATTCCCGACGGATATGCAGGCACAATTCTCAATCTTAAATGCGATTGCTGAAGGCCACGCGGTGATTACCGAAACGGTGTTTGAGAATCGATTCATGCATATCCTGGAGTTACAGCGCATGGGAGCTGACATCACCCTCAAGGGGAATTCGGCTTTTTGTAACGGCGTGGAAACACTGAACGGCGCACCGGTGATGGCCACCGATCTGCGTGCCTCTGCCAGCCTGGTACTGGCAGGCCTGGTGGCGGAAGGCCAGACTGTGGTGGAACGCATTTATCATATTGACCGTGGTTATGAGTGTATTGAGGAAAAGCTGCAACAACTCGGCGCCAGAATCCGGCGAGTGCCAGCATAAGCCTGGCTGTTAGCAAACGATACGAGAGTTCGGAATAGTCTATGGAAACTACCTTAACCATTGCCTTGTCGAAAGGCCGGATCTTCAAGGAAACGCTGCCGTTGTTGAAACACGCCGGTATCGAACCCCTGGATGATCCGGAAACCAGTCGCAAACTGATCCTGGATACCAGCCGGGATGATGTGAAGCTGGTGATCATTCGCACCACGGATGTGCCGACCTATGTGCAGTACGGGGCAGCTGATCTGGGTGTAGCGGGAAAAGACGTGCTGCTGGAGCATGGCGGGGAAGGGCTGTACGAACCCCTGGACCTGAAGATTGCGCGTTGTCGCATGATGACCGCCGGCCCGAAAAATACCAAACCGACAAACGGGCGTCTGCGAATAGCCACCAAGTATGTCAATTGTGCCCGGCGCTATTTTGCCGAGCAGGGTCAACAGGTGGAAATTATCAAACTCTATGGATCAATGGAGTTGGCGCCCCTGGTCGGCCTGGCGGATCGCATTGTTGACCTGGTCGATACCGGTAATACACTGAAGGCCAATGGACTGATGCCGTTAGAGCATATGGCGGATATCAGTTCACGCCTGATTGTGAACAAGGCATCGATGAAAATGAAGCATGACAAGGTGAAAGCCTTTATTGATTTGATGACTGAAGCGGTAAATGGTTAAACGGTGACATAGGCATGGTGAAGATCAAACGGCTTACAGCCTCCTCCAGGGATTTCTGGTCCCAAATGGAGGCATTACTGGCCTGGGAAAGCGTTTCCGATGAAGCGGTCACGACGACGGTGCGGGAAATTATCGACGCGGTGAAGCAACGCGGTGATGCCGCCGTGGTTGAATACACCAACCGGTTTGATCGTATGCAGGCAGCGGGTATGGCCGATCTGGTACTGGATGAGTCGCGCCTGGGAGCAGCGCTGGAATCCATACCGGTGGAGCAACGGCAGGCGCTGGAAGTGGCGGCCGAGCGGTTACGCAGTTATCACCAGCACCAGAAGATGGAATCCTGGTCCTATACCGAGGCCGACGGCACACTCCTCGGGCAACAGGTCACCCCACTGGATCGGGTCGGGTTGTATGTGCCCGGCGGCAAGGCCACCTATCCCTCGTCGGTGTTAATGAACGCCATACCCGCCCATGTAGCCGGGGTGGAAGATATCATCATGGTGGTGCCGACACCCGATGGCGAAGTGAATGAACTGGTATTGGCAGCAGCCTGCATTGCCGGGGTCACCCGGGTGTTTACCATTGGTGGAGCCCAGGCGGTCGCCGCCCTGGCCCATGGCACCGAAACCATCCCGCAAGTGGACAAGATCGTGGGTCCGGGGAACATTTATGTGGCGACGGCCAAGTCCATGGTATTCGGACGCGTCGGCATTGACATGATTGCCGGACCGTCAGAAATCCTGGTGGTCTGCGATGGCAATACTGATCCGGACTGGATTGCCATGGATTTGTTCTCCCAGGCGGAACATGACGAGGATGCCCAATCGATCCTGGTGTCACCTGATGGTGCTTTTCTGGACAAGGTGCAGGCAAGCATTGATAAGCTGGTAGTGGAAATGGAACGCCAGGACATCATCCGTACTTCTTTATCAGCGCGAGGCGCCCTGATTGAAGTCAAGGATATGGCGCAAGCGGTGGAAGTGGCCAATTATATTGCGCCCGAGCATCTGGAACTCTCGGTAGAAGATCCCCAGGCCATGGCCCGGCAGATTCGGCATGCCGGTGCCATATTCATGGGTCGCTATACTGCCGAAGCCCTGGGTGATTACTGCGCGGGACCGAATCATGTGCTGCCCACGTCCCGCACTGCGCGCTTCAGTTCCCCGCTTGGCGTGTATGATTTCCAGAAACGCTCCAGCCTGATCATGTGTTCGGCCGAGGGCGCTTCAGAACTGGGCAAGGTGGCCTCGGTGCTGGCACGGGGGGAAAGCCTGACGGCCCACGCCCGTTCGGCGGAGTACCGGATCAAGAAAGGGACCAGGGACTAGGGACAAAGTGACGGGAAAGGTTCTTGGGCACGGCTTCGCATGGGCGTGGAGCAAACAGCTGGAGCTGCTGCGGCCTCACTGATGAGACAACAACCTTGAAAGACCTTCCATGTTCAATGATCAATCAATGACGCACGAATATAAACACGAATGTTCAACTCGTTGTTCAATCGATGTGTAAACAGACTAATCCCATGACCGACAAGACCTCCCCACTCGCTCCTCGTTCCTCGTCCCTGCGCGACAGGGTCGCGCGGTGGGTGCGGCCGGAAATCCGTGCCCTCAGCGCGTATCATGTGCCCGATGCCTCGGGCCTAATCAAACTTGATGCCATGGAAAATCCGTATACCTGGCCTGCCGAAATGGTACAGCAGTGGCTGGAAACCTTGCGCCAGGCTGAACTGAATCGCTATCCGGATCCGTCCGCAAGCACATTAAAAGATCGCCTGCGGAAGGCGATGGCCGTGCCGGCAGATGCGGACATCCTGCTTGGAAATGGTTCGGATGAAATCATCCAGATGCTGTTACTGGCATTGGCTGGCCCCGGGCGGACTGTTGTGTCGGTCGAGCCGGGTTTCGTCATGTACAACATGATTGCCACCTTTGCCGGTATGAACTATGTGGGGGTGCCGTTACAGGATGATTTTGCGTTGGACAAAAACGCCCTACTGGCGGCAATTGAAGAGCATCAACCTGCCATTGTGTTTCTGGCGTACCCGAACAATCCCACCGGCAACCTGTTCAATGCCTCAGAGATCGAGACAATCATTCGAGCCACACCCGGTGTGGTGATTGTGGATGAAGCCTATCATGCCTTTGCCGATGACAGTTTCATGCCAAAGGTCATGGACTATGACAATCTATTGGTAATGCGCACCGTCTCCAAAATGGGCCTGGCCGGTTTGCGCCTGGGTTTACTGGCGGGCCCACCGCCCTGGCTGGCTGAATTTGAAAAAGTACGCTTGCCGTATAACATCAATGTCCTGACCCAGGCGAGCGCCGAGTTTGCGCTGCAGCATGCCGAGGTTTTACAGGCCCAGACCGAACAAATAAAAAAAGATCGAGTCATACTTGAGCGGGCACTAGGGCAAATCGAGGGACTTACGGTTTATCCCAGCCGTGCCAACTTTATACTTTTCCGCGTCCCTGCCGATCAGGCCGGGCCGATATTTGAAGGTTTGAAATCAA
>CBDUOW010000110.1:0-5864 GCA_965368945.1 uncultured Gammaproteobacteria bacterium | reverse complement strand
TGTTTTGCGAGGTGGTTCACCTTATCTCCCTTCCACACAATGATGTTTTGCGAGGCGGTTCACCTTATTAAAGATAAAGACGTGAGACCTTATGCCGATATACTACTTTATGACGATATACCGGCACAAACGTTTAAGAATCAATATGTTACGTCAATATTTTTTATGCCGAAATGCGCCCTGCTTGTGGATTTTGTGTGTCAGGCAAAATAAATCCGTAAGTTATTGATATATATCATATTTATTACGGTATTGGGTACAGCCTAACGCTGACAGAATTAAACATCATTTCCATAGATTGTGAGGAAATTCGGCTTGCATGGTCTCATTATGAAAAAAGTCACTCATCTATTTTTATTGCTTTGTCTGATGATGCCGTTTGCTGTGGGTAATGCGGAACAGGTTACCAAGGAACAGATCAAGGGGCTTGATGAACAGGTTCAGGATATCAAAAAGGATGTCTTGAAAATCTCTGCCGAGCTTAATCAACTGGAGGAGACCTTGTTGTTTCCTTCCAATACGCAGATAGCATTCTTCGTCTCTCTCGCAAAGGGTAGCGGTTTTGAGCCCGATGCTATCAAGCTGAAGCTCGACAATAAGGACGTCGCTCACCATATATACAGTTACAAGGAAGTCGAAGCCTTACGTAGTGGCGGTGTGCAGCGTGTTTTTACTGGTAATCTACCCAGAGGAAAGCATAGCTTGCAGGTCAGTATCATCGGCAAGACCGGCGGCAGTAAAAAGATCGACACAAAAACATACGCACTAGCCAAAGGTATAGGCCCACAATTTGTAGAAATCAGGCTGAACGGTTCGGGTATTGAGTTCAGGGATTGGTAAGCCCGTGTTGCGTCTGATAGTTCTCTTCACAACTGTCACCCTTTGTCCTGGTAGTGGTGTGTCCGCAGGAACGTCGAGCGGAAACTTACAGGATCTCTACTTTGGTGAAGCGCTTTATTCTGCTCAGCAGAAAGAGTATTTCGATGCCATTTCCAGACTGGATACGGAACTGGCGCAGTATTACGGTCTCGACGAACCCAACCTGAATTCCCTTTTTCACCATATCGACAGCGCCGAATTCTCGGTTGGCGATTTTGAATTGTATTATCGCATGCACACCCGGGCCGGACGTGCCATCAAAGCGGTTATCGAAGGTAATGTTGATGAGTCGGTTCGTAACGAAGCTATTTATCGACTGGCGAAAATCTATTACCAGAAGCAACAACCACTGAATGCGTTACACACCATAGAACGGCTTAAGGGTGAAGTCCCCGAAGACCTTCGCTATGCAGAACCGTATTTGCGTGCCCAAATCTATATGGCAAATGGCAAATTTACCGACGCCATTAAACTGTTGAAGGACATCGAAGGTGAGGACAGCCTCAAGGGATTTAGTGGCTATAACCTGGGCGTGGCCCTGTTTCAGAGTGGCAACGAAGAGGACGGTATTGCACAACTGGCTAAAGTTGGACAAATCTCATCCAGCAAGGAGGCTGTGAAGGCTATCGGCGACAAGGCGAACCTGGTATTGGGTTTCAGGTTGCTCGAAGCCGAACGTCCCGCAGAGGCGAAGCAATATCTGGATCGTGTGAGACTGGAAGGACCATTTTCCAACCAGGCCTTGCTGGGCGCAGGCTGGGCGGCGGCGGCTAACGGTGAGTACGATCGCGCCCTGGTTCCATGGACCATTCTGGCCAAGCGTAATATTACGGATAAATCGGTGCAGGAAGGTATGCTAGGTGTGCCTTACGCCTACGCAAAACTGGACATTCATGGCAAGGCGGCAATTCGATATGGAATGGCGCTGGAATCCTACAGCAAGGAAATCGATCGTCTCGATCGTTCTATTACCAGTATCCGGGAAGGTAATTTCCTCAAGGCGGTAATACGCGAAGAACTGAAAAAAGATAAAAACTGGCTGGTTAATCTAAGGGAACTGCCAGACACACCTGAAACGTACTATCTCACCCAAATGATGGCTTCTCATGATTTTCAGGAGTCATTGAAAAACTACTTTGATCTTTCCGAATTGGAAAAGAGACTGGGATATTGGTCTGATTACCTGAGTGCCTACCAGGACATAATCAAAACACGCGCTGCTTACTACGAACCGTTGCTGCCGAAAGTTGAGGCGAAATTCAGGGCGCTGGATTCAAAAATGAAATTGCGGCTGGAACAGCGCGACAAGCTGGACAAGCGGCTGAAGAAAATGCTGGTCTCGCCAAGACCCGACTTTCTCATGACTGCCAACGAACGCTTATGGTTATTGAACATTGGCCAGGCAGAAAACAATCTGAAAAAGCGGGGAGTATCAGATGACGTTACCCGACAACGTATTGCCCGCTTAAAAGGCGTGATTGACTGGAATATCAAGACCGAATACCAGCAACGATTTACCCGCGCAACGGAGCATCTGCGGGAACTGGACGGGCACATTCAAAAATTACAGGAGGACTATAACTCTTTTGTTCGCACACGCCAGGCTGCTTCCCAGAGTTATAAAGGCTACGACAAGCAGATTCAGCAGTTGCGCATCAAAATTGGTCACGCGCTGGAAAAGATAGAGGTGTTAATGGCCCGGCAGGGACACATGATTGAAGTGATGGCCATCAACGAACTTGAGCTGCGGCGTCAGCGGCTCGAGGAATATCAGGTCAAGGCGCGTTTCGCGATGGCGGAAAGTTATGACCGAGCAAGCAAGGCAAAGCAGGAACAACAAACAGAGGGCCAGACTCAATGAGCCTGAAAAGCCCGCTCATATTATTGCTTGCGCTGCTATTGGCAGCATGTGCGAGTATTGGCACGCAGGGCACGATCGCTGATCTCGACTCGGTAAGGATCGAAATCAAGGATACGGAGATCGAAGGCGGCCTCGACAAGGCTATGCAGGCTTACCAGAAATTCCTGGAACAGACTCCCGATTCTGCGCTTACTCCCGAAGCATTACGCCGAATTGCTGACCTTAAGGTTGAGAAGGAATACGGCACCCTGGCTGGCAGCGCTGTTGTAGAGCAGAGTGGTTCACCTGATACAGCGCTGGACTCGACGACTGCGCCGCCAGCACCAAAACCTGATACCAGGGCGGTTTCCCCGATCGAGATGTCGGCTGGCAAAGATCGCGCAACACGGTCTGCAATTGCCAGTGATGAATCGGAAAAAGATTTCGAAAAGCGCGCCACGCAGCAACAGCGGATTCAGTCAAGCGGCGGAAACAAGCAGTTAGCCTTACCCAAAGGCGAGGCAGGTGCCGATCTGCAAAATACTAACGCACAAGAGGCTATCGGCCTGTACAAGAAGCTTCTGGAAAAGTACCCGTTGTATGAACGAAATGATCAGGTGCTTTATCAGTTGTCCCGTGCCTATGAAGAAATCGGGCAGGTGGATCAGGCTATGCGGGTGATGAATCGCCTGATCAAACAGTACCCGACCTCCAGATATACCGATGAAGTTCAGTTCCGACGTGGCGAATATTACTTTACACGCAAAAAATATCTGGATGCTGAAGAGGCCTATGGCGAGGTCCTGAAACTTGGTGTGGCGACGGTTTACTATGAAAGAACATTATATAAGAGAGGTTGGACTTTTTATAAACAGGCATTATATGAAGAAGCGCTGCGCGAGTTTATTACCTTATTGGATTATAAGGTTTCCAAAGGCTATGACTTCGAGCAGACGGAAGATAGCATTGAAAAGAAACGTATCAGCGATACCTTTCGGGTAATAAGCCTTAGTTTTTCGAATTTAGATGGGGCAAGTTCTGTACAGGAATATTTTGGTAAAAATGGTTCACGGACCTATGAATATAACGTATACGTACACCTGGCAGAGTTTTTCTTTACTAAACGTCGCTACAATGATGCTGCTACTACATACAGTACGTTTATTGCAGCGAATCCATTCCATAAGAAATCGCCGAATTTCAATATGCGAGTGGTTGAGATTTACCAGAAAGGCGGATTTCCCCGCCTGGTTATTGAGGCAAAAAAGCAGTTTGCATCGACTTACGGGCTTAATGCCGAGTACTGGAATTACTTCAATCAAGCCGAATATCCCGAGGCCCTGGGTTACCTCAAGACAAACCTGGTAGATCTGGGCAATCATTATCATGCGATGTACCAGAACGCGGATGCCAGGAGAAACAAGCCAGAAAATTTTGCTGAGGCAACACATTGGTACCGAGAATTCCTGAAATCCTTTCCCAAGGATGAACAGTCACCAGGTATAAATTACCAGTTGGCGGATCTGTTACTCGAGAACAAGGACTATAAGCTTGCTGCCCTCGAGTATGAACGCAGTGCGTATGACTATCCCGTTAGTGATAAATCATCAAAGGCTGCCTATGCTGCTGTGTACGCGTACCGTGAGCAACTGAAGATTGCGCCCGTCTCGCAGAAAAAGAATGTCGATCGTGAAATTATTCGCACCTCCCTGCGCCTGGTAGACAGCTTCCCAAAACATGAAAAGGCAACCATTGTACTTGGTGCTGCCGTGGAAGATTTATACAAGATGCGTGATTATCCTCTGGCGATCAAAACAGGACATCGCCTGCTTGCAGAATATCCTGATGCGGATACTTCGATCAGACGTGGAACATGGATGGTCCTGGCGCACTCGTCTTATGAAATTGAACAATTCCAGGAGGCGGAGCTGGCCTATATAGAGACCATTAAGCTGACTTCTCGGAATGACAGGAGCCGGGAAAAACTAGCGGATAACCTGGCCGCTTCAGTCTACAAGCAAGGTGAGCTTGCCAAAGCAAGTGAAGATTATAAAACTGCAGTTGGTCATTTTCTTCGCATTGCAACTATCGCTCCCACCTCGAAGATTCGGCCGGCGGCGGAATACGACGCTGCTGCTGTGTTGATTCAGATTATGGATCTTGAACAGGCATCCGGGGTATTGCTGTCATTCCGCAAGAACTATCCGGGTAACGAATTACAGCATGATGTCACTAAAAAGATTGCATTTGTCTACAAAGAGTTGGGCAATTATGGATCAGCAGCAAAAGAATTCGAGCGAGTTGCAGCAGAGACTAAAGATGTAGAACTGATCCGCGAAGCCATGCTTACTGCAGCGGAACTGTATGAGCAAGCCACTGACACGAATAACGCGTTACGTATCTATAAACAGTATGTAGTGAAATTCCCCCGACCCCTTGATTTTTCCCTGGAGACACGTCACAAGATCGCCACAATCTACAAGTCACGTGATGAACTTCAGAATTATCGCCGTACTTTAAAACATATTATTGCTTTGGATGCCAAAGCCGGCAGTCAACGTACTGATCGTACCCGTTATCTGGCAGCAAAAGCTTCCATAGTAATTATCGAACCCAGTTTTGATAAGTACATCGCAATTAAATTGGTTAAGCCGTTCAAGCGTAACCTGACCAGAAAACAAAAAAGTATGAAGTCACTGGTGGCCAAATATACCAAGCTGGTGGATTACAAGGTAGCTGATGCCACGGCAGCGTCCACTTACTATATTGCTGAAATCTATTTTAACTTCAATCGTTCCCTGCTGGAGTCCGAGCGGCCAAAAAAACTCAATGCCCTGGAACTGGAAGAATTCAATCTGATGCTGGAAGAGCAGGCCTATCCGTTTGAGGAGAAGGCCATTATGGTCCATGAAAAGAACGTCGAATTGCTTACCGCCGGTATCTATAGCTCCTGGATTGATCGCAGTATCGAAAAACTCGCGAATCTCTTACCGGCTCGTTATGCCAAGTTTGAAGAAAGTACCAACTATGTCACAAATCTGCATGTTTTTAGATATGCATCACAAAATCAACCATTTAAGCCTCAGGAAACTGGTACCGATGCCGACATTTCTTCACAAGCGGAAAACCAAATCGTTCCAGGGGC
>CBDUOW010000109.1:0-5888 GCA_965368945.1 uncultured Gammaproteobacteria bacterium | reverse complement strand
ATAACAAAAAGCTTTTTACGGCTGAAATGAAGAAAACAGTCGTGGAACACACCACGATCTGTGTTGTCTTAGTTTCCTGGCATAATAACAAGTATGGTTAACCTGCAGAACACGAACTGACAGGACGACTGCAAGCGGAAGGAGTGAGCGATGCAACTCAGTGAGATGCCGGAGTTTTTACTCACGGCACTGGAAGTCATGTCGGCTTTGTTTATTTTTATGATCGGCACTATTGTACTGGTAGTTATCATCACCTTCGTGCTGGATATTAGCCAGACGAAGCAGGCAATTCGCCGAAACTATCCTGTCATTGGTCGTTTTCGATACTGGTTTGAAAAACTGGGTGAATTCTTTCGCCAGTATTTTTTTGCGATGGATCGTGAAGAGTTGCCCTTCAATCGGGCCCAGCGAACCTGGGTTTATCGTGCGGCCAAGGATCTGAATAATACCCGTGCCTTTGGGTCAACCCGTGATCTGTCTGCACCTGGAACGGTCCTGTTTGTTAATTGCCCCTTTCCCACCCTGGATGAAGATGCCGCCCAACTCCTGCCGTTAACGATTGGCCCCGGTTGTAAACAGCCCTATACCACGACCTCACTGGTCAATATCTCGGGTATGAGTTATGGCGCTATCTCCCGGCCGGCAGTACTTGCGCTTTCGCGTGGTGCCCATCTGGCTGGTTGCTGGATGAATACCGGCGAGGGAGGGTTGTCACCTTATCATCTGGAAGGTGGTGCTGATCTGGTATACCAGATTGGTACGGCCAAGTATGGGGTACGCGATCTGGCGGGTAAACTGAGTGACGACAAACTGCGAGAAGTGGCGGCCCATGAACAGGTACGCATGTTCGAAATTAAACTCAGTCAGGGCGCAAAACCCGGCAAGGGCGGTATCCTGCCCGCGGTCAAGGTGACTGATGAGATCGCGGTGATTCGTGGAATACGGCCCCATCAGGCGTCCATTAGTCCCAACCGTCATCCCGATATTGATAATGTCGACGACTTGCTCGATATGATTCAGCATATCCGGCGTGTCAGCGGCAAACCTGTGGGATTCAAAATGGTGCTGGGCGCGTATGGCTGGCTTGATAACCTTTTTGAGTCCATCCTTAAACGGGGAGAACAGAGTGCACCGGATTTTATAACACTCGATTGTGCTGGTGGTGGAACAGGCGCGGCCCCCATGCCGTTGATGGATGACGTTGGATTACCGTTGAGCGAAAGTTTGCCGATGCTGGTGGACAAACTCAACCAGCACGGTTTACGCCAACGCATCAAGGTGATTGCCTCCGGCAAACTGGTCACCCCTGCGGATATTGCCTGGGCGCTTTGTGTCGGTACGGATTTCGTGGTTTCGGCACGCGGCTTCATGTTTGCCCTGGGTTGTATTCAGGCGCTGCAGTGTAACCAGAATACCTGCCCGACAGGCATTACTACTCACAATCCCCGTTTGCAGAAAGGCCTCAACCCGGATGATAAAGCTGTGCGGGTGATGAATTATGTAAAAAATCTCAACTATGAAGTCGGTTTGATCGCACATTCCTGTGGTGTCGGTGAGCCTCGGTTGTTATGCCGCTTCCACGCACGAATCGTTATTGATCGTGGACGTTCCATTGCCTTGAATGAGCTCTACCCGGATGTCAAAGCGCCATTAGCTTCTACACAGGAAGAGCGTCTTCAGGTCGAGTAAGTCTGATAATTTTGTTTGAGTAAGCTTCGGGTAAATCCCGGTCGCAGATAAAAGCCACGAGGCAGTGTTTCAGTAGGCGCTCCCTGATCATCAAAGGTGGTGCAGAGGGCACGGGCGTTTGCGGCTTTCGGCCGGATTTGTAACCAGGTTCCATGATGAGCAGAAATCTCTGCCAGCTTGCCGGTGACAATAAGATCCATGAGTTCTTCCCAGTCCTGTTTTAACACCGCTTCCTGTTCGGGACTCGGGCTCCATAGCAGTGCCGTGCCGATACGACGTTCCGCGATGGAGAGGCTGGAGTCGGCTTCCACTGGTACCCATAAGACCCGTTGCAATTTACGCCGTACCCAGGACGTTTCCCACTGGAGGCCCGTGTGATCAAGCAGAGGAACGCTACAGACATAGGTTGATTCCTGAGGCTGGCCCTGGCGATTGATGGGGAGGCTCTTTAATTCAACACCGATGTGCTGAAAGTCTGGTTCTGGTAATGATGCGGCGGTAGCACCCAGACATTGTTCGAGTAACTGTCCCACCCAGCCCTTGGCGTTTTGGAGTGAGGCGGGTACCGATAGTTTCATACACTCCGCCAGTTCAGCCAGCGTCAGCCCGGCAATGTACTCGGCAGTAGCCAGGAGTTCAGCTTCGGACTTGGGTGGCGTGGAGGGCAAGACAGGTGGCATACCGCTATTCTAAGTCACCCAAGGCAATGGGCAAATATTTGACGCCATGCCTTCGTCATATTTCAGGTGAAAAGAACAACAGAAAGTTTGCAGGTATAGCGGGGTGGAGAATAGCGGGAACTAGACGGAATCGCGTTGCCAATGGCCCGACTTGCCGCCCTGTTTTTCAACTAACTGGATATCTCCCATGCGCATGCCCCGGTCTACGGCCTTGCACATGTCGTAGATGGTGAGCAGGGCGATTTGCACCGCCGTCAGGGCCTCCATTTCGACGCCTGTCTGGCCCTGTGTTTCCACTGTGGCCTGACAATGTACATGGTGCCGGGTGGCATCAGGACTGAATTCCACCTCTACCCGGGTCAACATCAGGGGATGGCAAAGCGGGATCAGCTCGGCAGTGCGTTTCGCCGCCATGATAGCGGCCACCCGCGCGATCCCGAGGACGTCGCCTTTTTTATGTTCGCCCGCCAGAATCAAATCAAGGGTTTTCGGCTGCATTTCGATAACACCCTCGGCGGTAGCAATCCGCCGGGTCTGGGCCTTATTGCCCACGTCAACCATGTGGGCTTCTCCCTCGGCATTGAAATGGGTCAATTTACTCATGCGGGCTATATTTAAGTAAGTTGGGTCAGTGAGATGGACATGATAGGCTCCCTCTCCCCCATATCGCAATCGAAACTGAACCGAAGTTAAGAGCTATGACCATAGCTGTGAAATTTTTTGCCAGCCTGCGTGAACAGGTAGGCAAAGCCGATATCACCCTGGATAGCCAGACCGTGTCGTCTGTCAGTGATGTCTGGAAATTGGCCAGCGGGGGGCAGCCCATGCCGGCCAACACCCTGATGGCGGTTAACATGGATTACGTGGATGCGATGCATACTGTCGTGGCAGGGGATGAGGTGGCCTTCTTCCCACCGGTCACCGGGGGCTGAGATGAGCGTAGAAATCCGTGAGCAGGCTTTTGACCCTTACCGGGCGGTAAGTGATTACCAACAGACGGTATTGGACGCGGCGGGAAAATATGGTGCGACTGCCGTATTTATAGGTTCAATGCGGGATATTAATGAGGGTGATGCCGTGCAGGCCATGACGCTGGAGCACTATCCGGGCATGACCGAGCGTTATCTGGAAAAAATCAGTCAGGAAGCCGGGCAACGCTGGGACATCATTGACTCCCTGATTATTCACCGTGTCGGTGATCTTCACCCGGATGAGCCAATCGTGCTGGTGGCCGTTTGGTCTGCGCATCGTGCCGCTGCCTTTGAGGCCAGCCGTTTTCTTATGGAAGAACTCAAATCACGGGCACCGTTCTGGAAGAAGGAAGTTCTCTCCACCGGGAGCCGGTGGGTAGAAAAGAATACTTGAATATTAGTTGCGAGGGACGAGTGACGAGAAACAGCGTTTGCCCGGGGTTCTTTATATGTTTGCAGTTGGTAGGTGGGTTGCTCTTTCAGCAAAGGAAAAATTATCAAGTATCTGAAGTACCGGTTTTTCCTCGTTACTAGTCCCTAGCTACTCGTCCCTGTTCAGACATGACGGGTGACCGGCTGGCGATTAATCGCCAGGGCCTCATCGACGGGCACGTCGTGAATTTCGAAATCCATGGTTTGTAAATCTCCCAGCACGTAGGTCGGGGCCGCGCCGACACCGCCCACTGTTCCCGGATTAATGAACAGGGTCTCGCGGTTTCGTACGTTGAGAATATGATCAATTTCAGCCCGATGGTCATGACCGCAACAGACCAGGTCCCATTCACCGGTGGTGGCCATGGCACGGGCATAATGAGGGTAGTGCACAATAAAAATGCGACGACCGGCCAGTTCAATCCCGGCGTCCTGACCGTGATAGTGAATCACGCTCTCCGGGTCATGGGAGAGTTTTGCCAGGCTGAACATATCGCCCGTGTTGTTGCCATGGATAACGTGTATCGGTAGCCCGATGGGGTTGAGAATTCGCAGAGTCGTGGGGGCAACCACATCGCCGCAATGCAAGACGGCTTCCGCTCCCTGGTCCTTGGCTTCTTTAACCGCCGCGGCCATGAGGAAACGGTTGTCGTGACTATCTGAAATGACGCAGATTTTCATAATGAATGTTTGGCCCTGGAAGCCGGGGTTCTCCGGTACTTGTTGATGAGGTTGACCTTGTCGGGGATGTTTTTGCCCAAGTTCACTCTATCAGGGTTTCTGCTACATTACTCAGTGGGTTGACTGAGGATATGGCGGTTCTGAAAAAGCGAGCTATTCTAGCAGTGTCATCTTGAAAACAGAATCGTCATGCTGTGGCCGAGCGGAGAAGGAACAGGATTTTTCTTTGTAATATCGGTGAGTTTTCCTGGCAATAGCTGCATACTGTGATGATAAGTCCTGACGCGCGTCAAAATTGCAGGAAATCCACATTGACTTGCTTAAACTCAGGCATTAGTTTTAATCGCATGTGCGGGTCGCGGTGTGGCCGTCTTTTCTGATTTCCACATGCAACAAACAATTACAGTCAAGGGAGCGAAATAACAATGAGAATCGTATTAATTGGAGCGCCTGGTGGGGGTAAAGGCACCCAGGCAAAATTACTGGTCGAAAAATACGGGATTCCCCAGATTTCCACGGGTGATCTGTTACGCGAAGCCGTAGCAGCAGGAAGCCCGTTAGGTATGCGGGCGAAATCGGCAATGGAAGCGGGTCAACTGGTGTCCGACGATATTGTGCTGGGTATGATTCGGGAGCGCTTGTCAAAAGTCGATGCCCAAAGGGGTTTCATCCTGGACGGATTCCCACGGAATATTCCCCAGGCTGAATCACTGGATAAATTGCTGGATGAAATGGGTAAGGCTCTGCAGGTTAGTCTGCTGATCGACGTAGACTTCAATATTCTCATGCAGCGCCTGACGGGTCGGCGTACCTGTGGCCAATGTGGCGCCATATTCAATGTGCATACTTCACCGCCCAGGATGGAAGGCCGCTGTGATAAATGTGGTGGCGAATTGACTCAACGCGCTGACGATAATGAAGAAACGGTCGGCCAGCGTCTCAAGGTTTATGAAGCGCAGACCGCGCCATTGATCGAATATTACCGTCGCCAGGGCATAGTCCGCACGGTTCAGGGCGTGGGTGAAATAGAGGATATTTTCTCTGCTATTGAACGGATCCTCGATACTTTGCCGAGCGGAGAAGCACCAGCGGTGGCGGTTGCCTCTGCATCAAAACCGGAGCCAGAACCTGTACAACAGCCGGTTAAGAAAGCGGTAGCGAAAAAGAAAACCGCCAAGAAGAAAGCGGCAAAGAAAAAGGCAACAAAGAAAAAAGCAGCTACCAAGAAAAAAACCTCAGGTAAAAAGAAGACCACCAAGAAAAAGGTAGCGAAGAAGAAGGTCACCAAGAAAAAGGCCAAGAAAAAGGTAGCGAAGAAGAAAGCCGCCAAGAAGAAATCCAAGAAAAAGGTAGCGAAGAAGAAAGCCGCCAAGAAGAAGTCCAAGAAGAAGTCCAAGAAAAAGGTAGCGAAGAAGAAAGCCGCCAAGAAAAAGGC
>CBDUOW010000108.1:0-5896 GCA_965368945.1 uncultured Gammaproteobacteria bacterium | reverse complement strand
TTTGACCCCATGACCCTGTCGGACCAGATCCGCAAAATCTGGGCGGAAATCGCCTGAAACCCTTACGGCGCTTTGTGACCGCCCACCTGCAATTAACCCTTGTCATAATAATTTAATGTTGTAGCACTTGATTTATTTTATAAGCCTAGTATATTAGTAAGTTATTATTTGCTAACAAAGGAGCGATGACTATGTCTGGCTTAATCAAGAATTTCCCCAATGATGGCGTGGTGACTATCAACCGTGTGATCCTGAAACCCGAATACACCATCGACGATCTGCAGGAACGCGTCGCCTTCCTGTGCGAAAACGTCAAAACCTATCATTCTGACACCGGCTTCGTGGGTGGCTTCGTCGCCCTCAACAGCGGCCAGGTTTCCAATGAAGGTTCCACCATCGGCCAGGCGGTAGAAAGCCCGATGAAGGACAAGGAAGCGCTGATCATTACCTTCTGGAAGACCTTTGCCGAACATGAAGCCTCCCACAAGAGTGAAACCTTCCAGCCCCTGTTCGAAGCCGTGCTGGAGCTGTGCGAAAACGGCAACGAAGAAATTGCCTATGAAATGATGTGGTCCGGGGCCGCCTATTCGGCGGAACAAGCGGAAGCCGCGCGTAAAGCCAAGGAAACCTATGCCGCGTAATCCCTGATCTGGATCAACAAGTTAGCACTAATCGAAAGCGCGCCGCCCGGCGCGCTTTTTTATTTCCCCCTTCATAAAACCCTACAGTTCATCAGTATATTAATAGATCCTAAATAAATTGAAGCAGTTAGCTAAAAAGTAATACCCGAGTATAACGGTAGAATAAATTCAACTTATACGAATCTAGGTAATACTATTGTTTTTCAAGGATAAATCCCCTTCCCTTTGATTTGAAAAAGGTCTAACTTATGGGCCCGGACTGCGACTGGGTCCGCATAATAAATCATTCAAACTTACGCAAAAGGACGGTGATATGTCCAAGCTAGTCAATCCACACGGCGGTGGCGATCTCAAGCCACTGTTGCTCGAAGGCAAGGCCCTGCAAGCTGAAGTGAAAAAAGCGGCCGGCCTGCCCAAAGTCAGTGTCAGTTCACGTGAAGCCGGCGACATTATCATGCTGGGGATAGGCGGGTTTACCCCGCTGGATGGGTTTATGACCCATGCCGACTGGGAAGGTGTCTGTGACGGCATGAAAATGGCCAATGGTCTGTTCTGGCCCATACCCATCACCCTCTCCACCGACCAGGCGACAGCGGACTCCTTCAAGGACGGCGACGAAATTGCCCTGTTTGATCCGGAGCGTAACGAAATCCTCGCCACCATGCTGGTGACTGAAAAGTACAACATCGACAAGCCGCATGAGTGCATGGAAGTGTACAAGACCACCGACGACGAACATCCCGGTGTGAAAATGGTGATGGCCCAGGGTGACGTTAACCTGGCCGGCCCCATCAAGGTGCTGTCCATGGGCGGTTTCCCGGAAGAATACGGTGACCAGTTCATGACCCCGGCCCAGACCCGTGCGGCATTTGAAGAACGTAACTGGCATACAGTCGCGGCCTTCCAGACCCGTAACCCCATGCACCGCTCCCATGAGTACCTGGCGAAAATTGCGGTTGAAACCCTCGACGGGGTGCTGATCCATTCCCTGCTGGGTAAACTCAAACCCGGTGATATTCCGGCGGACGTACGCAGCAATGCCATCGGTACGCTGATTGAGCAGTACTTTGCTCCCAACACCGTGATCCAGGCCGGCTACCCGCTCGACATGCGTTATGCCGGTCCGCGTGAAGCCCTGTTGCATGCGCTGTTCCGCCAGAACTACGGCTGCTCCCACCAGATCGTGGGGCGTGACCATGCCGGTGTCGGCGATTACTACGGTCCGTTCGATGCCCATCACATCTTTGACGATATCCCTCACGATGCCCTGGAAACCCAGCCACTGAAGATCGACTGGACCTTCTGGTGCTACAAATGTGACGGCATGGCGTCCATGAAGACCTGCCCGCACGATGCGGAAGATCGTCTGTTACTATCCGGTACCAAGCTGCGTAAGGCCTTATCGGAAGGTGAAGAAGTGTCTGATAAATTTTCTCGTCCTGAAGTTCTGGAAATCCTCCGTGCCTATTACGGCAGCCTGAAGGACGATGATAAGGTAGAAGTCAAGCTGTCTGGCCATTCGGCCAAATAAGTAAAAGTGTTTGCCCGACCTGAGCGCGCTATTACAGGTTGGGCGAATTTTTCGTTAACTTGCTAGCAAGAAAAAAAGGAGTCTGTAACATGCCTACTTTCGTACGTACTGATAAGTGCGATGGCTGTAAGGGCCAGGACAAGACGGCGTGCATGTATATCTGCCCGCACGATCTGATGGCACTGGACCAGGACGGTTCTGCAACCGGCCACGCCATGAAAGCCTATAACCAAGAACCCGAGCAGTGCTGGGAATGCTATAGCTGCGTCAAGATTTGCCCGCAGCAAGCGATTGAATGTCGTCACTATGCTGATGTTGTTCCGCTGGGTGGTTCTGTACAACCTTTACGCGGTACTGACTCCATCATGTGGACCATCAAGTTCCGTAACGGCAACATGAAGCGCTTTAAGTTCCCCATCCGTACCACGCCTGAAGGTTCTATCGATCCTTACGGTGGCAAGCCGGATGCCGACATGTCGAAGATCGAAGAAACTGGATTCTTCGTACAGAACAACGGCTATCGCGCAGGCGATCCGAGCGAACTGATCCGTAAGTAAGTCATTTAAAATATCAAGCACGAGGAAACTAACATGGCAGGAACATTTGACAATCCTGAAGTCATCGAAGAAGAAGTCGATATTCTTCTCATCGGTGGTGGTATGGCTTGCTGCGGCGCGGGTTATGAAATCATGCGCTGGATCGAAGCCGCCAAAAAAGATGGCCACGACATTTCGGTCAAGATGGTAGACAAGGCCGCGGTGGACCGTTCCGGTGCCGTCGCCCAGGGTCTGTCCGCAATTAACACCTACATTGGTCCTGAACTGGATCCGGCTGACTACACCCGTATGGTCTCCAACGACCTGATGGGCATCACCCGTGATGACCTGGCGTATGACTGTGGCCGCCACGTAGACGAATCCGTACATCTGTTTGAAGAATGGGGTCTGCCCATCTGGAAGACGGACGAAAACGGCGAACGTCACGACGGTTCCAAGGGCCTGACTTCGCTGCAGGATGGCGGCAAGCCGGTCCGTTCCGGTAAGTGGCAGATCATGATTAACGGTGAATCCTACAAGTGGATCGTGGCGGAAGCCGCCAAGAAGGCCTTGGGTATGGAAAATATCCAGGAACGTATCTTCATCGTAGAGCTGGTTAACGACAAGAACGATCCTCAGCGTATCGCCGGTGCCGTCGGCTTCTCCGTACGCGAAAACCAGATCTATGTGTACAAGTTCAAGGCCTGCCTGCTGGCTGCCGGCGGTTGCGTTAACCTGTTCCGTCCGCGTTCCGTGGGTGAAGGTCAGGGTCGTGCCTGGTATCCGGTCTGGAATGCCGGTTCCACTTACGCCATGGCGGCACAGGCCGGCGCTGAGCTGACCATGATGGAAAACCGCTTCGTCCCGACCCGGTTCAAAGACGGCTACGGTCCGGTTGGTGCGTGGTTCCTGTTGTTCAAGGCCAAGGCGACCAATGCCTTTGGTGAAAACTACATGGAACGCAACAAGGAAATGCTGGATGACTATCCTCCGTATGGTCATGCGGCTGTGCCTGCTTCCTGTCTGCGTAACCACCTGATGCTGAAAGAAATGAAGGAAGGTCGGGGTCCGCTTTACATGGACACCGTGACCGCTCTCGCCAACCTGCGCGAAACGCTGTCTGCACGCGAAGTGAAGCATCTGGAAGCCGAAGCCTGGGAAGACTTCCTCGATATGTGCATCGGCCAGTGTGGTGTCTGGGTGGGTGAAAACATCGAACCGGAGAAGAAAAAATCCGAACTGATGCCGACCGAACCGTACCTGCTGGGTTCTCACTCCGGTTGCTGTGGAATCTGGACTTCCGGTCCGACTGACCTTGGCGCGCCGACTGAAGAAACCGAAGCCGGTGTGCCGGATCATCTGCCGAAGGGCTGGAACTGGGGCTACCGTGGTATGACCACTGTTAGCGGTCTGTTCACTGCCGGTGACGGTGTGGGCGCTTCCGGTCACAAGTTCTCGTCAGGTTCCCATGCTGAAGGTCGTCTCGCGGCCAAGGCCATGGTGAAATACGTCATCGATAACAAGGACTGGAAACCTGAGCTGGAACGCGATACTGCGACTCTGGCTGAAGAAGTCTGGGCGCCGGTACGTACTTACCTGGAGCACAAGGACTACACCACGGCGATTGACATTAACCCGAACTACATTACTCCGAAAATGCTGCAGTTCCGTTTGCAGAAAATCATGGACGAGTATGTAGCCGGTGTTGCCACTTACTACACCACTAACAACATCATGTTGGAAGTGGCTGAAGAAAAACTGACAATGCTGAAGGAAGACGCCGCGAAGATGCGTGCCAAGGACCTGCATGAACTGCTGCGGGCCTGGGAAAACTACCACCGCATCCTTACCGCGGAAGCCCACATGAAGCACATCGAGTTCCGTGAAGAATCCCGTTACCCGGGCTTCTACTATCGTACGGACAAGAACTTCGTCGATGAAGAAAACTGGAAGTGCTTCGTAAACTCCATTTACGACAGGAAGACCCACACCTGGACTTGCTTCAAGCGTGCCCACGTGGATTTGGTCGACAAGTCCAAACTGTTCAAGTAAGCACCCGAACAGTGGAGTCAAGAATCCGGGGTTTCGGCCCCGGATTTTTTTTCACTGCAAAAACAACTGTGCTTTCAGCACAAGCTATCCAGCGCCCCGTTTTGATCCCTGATTAACTTATTAAATGCAGGTCTTTAATCATCCCGGTTTAACATCAGAGCGTTGTGTGGTTATTTTTTAAGCTATAATATCAACCCTTTTGAAGTATTACCCCTGTGAGACTATTTCAATGAGTGATGACCTATTAGATGACATTCCGTTTAACAGCCCGGTGCAACCGGCTCGCCTGGAACTGGACAGCAAGATCTGCTTCAACTGTTACCCGGGGATTTCCTGCTTCAATGCCTGCTGCAGGCAGGCCGATATTACCCTGGCACCCTATGACATCATTCGTCTCAAGAACCGCCTGGGCATGACCTCTACCGAGTTCCTGAAAAAACACACCGTGCCATTTGAAATGGACGGTCATGGTACCCCCGGCGTTAAAATGCGCACCACCGACGTTGACCCGGTATGCCTGTTCATGGACGAAGAAAAAGGCTGCACCGTGTATGAAGACCGTCCCTCGGCCTGCCGCTATTATCCCGTGGCGCTGCTGGCCTCACGCAAGTCCGATGAGTATCACGATGAACAACATTACGCCCTGGTGGAGGAATCCCATTGCATGGGCCACAAGGAAGCGCGTGAAATCACCGTCGCCGACTACCGCAAGGAACAAAAGATCGAAGAGTACGACGAACTGAACCGGGATTACTATCGCATTATTCTGAAAAAGAAATCCGCCGGCCCGGCCATCGGCAAACCCAGCCCCACCAGTTTCCAGTTTTTCTTCCTGGTCTGCTACGACATTGACCGCTTCAAGGATTTCCTCAGCGCGCCCAATTTCCGCAGCGTGTATGACATCAGCGATGAGGAATATGATCGCATCATGCGCGATGACGTGGAACGCCTGAAGTTCGGTTATCGTCTGCTGATGCAGGTGCTGTTCGGGGAAGAAAAAATACCGCTCAAGGATGGCGCCTACGAAAAACGCATGGATGAGCGTAAGGAAATCCTCGAGGCCCGTCGCCAGATGGAAATCGACATGGCTAAAAACCAGACCCCCTATGACAAATACATTGAGGACTGAGTCTTCA
>CBDUOW010000107.1:0-5925 GCA_965368945.1 uncultured Gammaproteobacteria bacterium | reverse complement strand
CAGACGTTAAGATCGATAACTAACGCTAACTGGGTCATTACTTCGCTCCTTTACTGAACTTGCCAGCGAAATATTGTTGCCACTTAGGGCGAACCGGTGTGCCGGGTACGGCGGGCATTTCGTCGTATTGCGGGAAAGTTTCCGCCGCTTCCTCTTTACCTGCCGGGTAAATACGTACGCGCACGTCATACCAGCCGGCCTGACCCGTGACCGGATCGGAATTGGACAGATGCTCGCCTGCCTCGTTCGCCGGCAGCTCTTCGCCAATGACATGGTTGAGCAGGAAGCCCTGTTTGGACTCATTGGCGGAGCCATCGAGGTTCCAGGCACCGCTGGCCGTACCGATGGCATTCCAGGTCCAGACTGTTCCCGGTTCCACCGCTTCGGAATAGCGGCTCAGGCAACGGACTTTACCGTGCATGGATTCCACCCACATCCAGGATTCATCCTCAATGCCGGCCGCTTTGGCGGTCTGCGGATGCAGGTGCAGGTAGTTATAAGTGTGAATTTGCCGCAGCCAGGCATTCTGTGAATCCCAGCTGTGATACATGGCCATGGGCCGCTGGGTGATCGCATTCAGCGGGTAGGTGTGCTTGTTGGTCAGTTGCGACTCAAGCGGCTCGGAATAGAACGGCAGCGGATCGAAATGGGTTTCGATCCGCTTGCGCAGGCGTTGCGGCGGCACGCGGCCACCCGGGTTCTTGTCCTGCGCGGCGAGGCGGAATTTCTGCAGCACCTCGGAATAGATGTGGCAGTTGATTGGCTCGTCGTAGCGGGTCAGGCCATTGCCCTGGGCCCATTGCAGGTAACCCTGGTTCCAGTTGCGCATGTACTGGTAGGACTTGGGCATCTCGTGGTGGAACACGCAATTGTTCTCTTCGTACATTTTCCACTGGTTCGGGTTCGGCTCACCGCGCATTTGTTTCTCGCCACCCTTGCCGCGCCAGCCGGCGAGGAAGCCGATGCCGGAACCGGGGGCGGTTTCAAAGTTGGTGACAAAGTCCGGGTAGTCGCGGAACTTGCGCCTGCCGTCTTCGGTGGTGAAGGCCGGCAGCTTCAGGCGTGAGCCCAGCTCGATCAGGACTTCCTGGAACGGTTTGCACTCGCCGGTCGGCGGCACCACCGGAATTCGTACCGAGTCCACCGGACCGTCGTATTCGGAAATCGGCCGGTCCAGCATGCTCATGACGTCATGGCGTTCCAGGTAAGTGGTATCGGGCAGCACCAGATCGGCAAAGGCCACGGTTTCCGACTGGAAGGCGTCGGCCACGACGATGAACGGGATCTTGTACTCCCCATCCTCATCCTTGTCGTTGAGCATCTTGCGGACGTTGTCGGTGTTCATGGAGGAGTTCCAGGCCATGTTGGCCATGAACAGCAACAGGGTATCGATGCGGTAGGGATCGCCGCGATGGGCATTGGTGATGACGTTGTGCATCAGGCCGTGTACGGACAGCGGGTGCTCCCAGGAGAAGGCCTTGTCGATCCGTACCGGCTCGCCTTTGTCATCCACGAACAGATCATCCGGATCCGCCGGCCAGCCCAGGGGCATGCCGTTGAGCGGGGTATTGGGCTGGACGTCATCCGGGGAATTCGGGCTCTTGGGACAGGGCGGGATCGGCCGTGGGAACGGGGCCTTGTGGCGGAAACCGCCCGGGCGGTCGATGGTGCCCAGGATGGACATCAGGATGCCCATGGCACGAATGGTCTGGAAGCCGTTGGAGTGGGCGGCCAGGCCGCGCATGGCATGGAAGGACACCGGGTTGCCGGTGACGCTTTGGTGTTCGTTGTCCCACACGTCGGTCCAGGCAATGGGTAATTCGATTTTCTCATCCCGCGCGGTGATGCCCATTTCGTGGGCCAGGCGCTTGATGGTGTCGGCCGGAATACCGGTGATGTCTTCGGCCCATTCCGGCGTGTATTCTTCCACCCGTTCCTTTAATAACTGGAAGGCGGGTTTGACCGGCGTGCCGTCGGCCAGCTGGAAGTCACCCATGAGGAAGGGATCGGCGCCCGGCGTATGGGTCGAGATGGGCTTGTTGAGATCACGGTCCCACCACAGCTTGTTCTGGGGATCAAAACAGCCTTCCTCTTTCGGTACCTCAAAGCGCAGGAACATGCCGTGCTCGGTGCTGCTCTCATCCATGTTCACCAGCTCGGCCGAGTTGGTGTACTGCACCAGGAACTCGCGGTCATACAGGCCCGTCTTGATGATCTCGTGAATCAGGGCCAGGAACAGCGCGCCGTCGGTGCCGGGTTTAATCGGCACCCATTCGTCGGCGATGGCGGAGTAACCGCTGCGTACTGGATTGATGGAAATGAAGCGGCCACCGTTGCGCTTGAATTGGGAAAGCTGCATTTTCAGCGGATTGGAGTGGTGATCCTCGGCGGTGCCGATCATCACGAACAGCTTGGAGCGTTCCAGGTCCGGGCCGCCGAACTCCCAGAAAGAGCCCCCGATGGTGTAAATCAGCCCGGCCGCCATGTTGACCGAGCAGAAGCCTCCGTGGGCGGCATAGTTGGGGGTGCCGAACTGCTTGGCAAACAGGCCGGTCAGGGCCTGCATCTGGTCTCGGCCGGTAAACAGGGCGAATTTCTTCGGATCGGTGGCACGCAGGTTCCCCAGGCGTTCCTCGAGAATATCAAAGGTTTCATCCCAGCTGATTTCCTCGAACTGGGCGTCGCCCCGATCGGCGCCCGGTTTGCGGCGCAGCGGTTTGGTGAGGCGTGCCGGGGAATACTGCTTCATGATGCCCGAGGAGCCCTTGGCGCAGATAATGCCTTTGTTCAGGGGGTGGTCGGGATTGCCCTGGATATAGCGGATTTCTCCGTCACGCAGGGTGACACGGATGCCGCAACGGCAGGCGCACATGTAGCAGGTGGTGTTCTTGACTTCAATTCGCCCTTCGGGCTGTTGAATCGGATCGTGGATGACGGCCATGGCTCAGCGTGCTCTTGCTCAAAAGGACGGGATTATAGGAGTCTAATCCCGTGTTGACTAATCAGGGTTATTAAAACAATCATAAAATCATTATATGCTAATTTACTCAACTATTAACCGGTTTTCATGCCGGAAAATAACGTCATAGTCTGGCCAGGTTTCGGGCCACCCTTGCGGGGCACTTTATAAGTTTATGATTATATAGAGGTATTGAGGCTGGTCAGGCGCGACACTATAAACCAATTCCGTCTCGTCGTCCTGAAAAATGTGCATCACAGGCCGGGTGACGATGGTCCATTTCTATAAATTGATTTTATAAAGCCCCTGTGAGTTGTCAGAGTATTAAAGCTGAGATAGTGTTCTACAAACCGATACTTGGGTGCAAAACACGGGTATTGAAAAATAAATTCCTTTTATATAGTGCAAGATAAATCTGAATTGTATTTACTATTATAAAGGGTCACAGTAAGCCCCGGTTTGGTCATCTGCTTCTGTCGCTTGTTGCACCGGTTGGTGCAATAATTCTGGCTCAGAAGTTGGACCAATCGAATACGGTTACCTATAGTTTGGCAAGCGCTAAACCCAGAACACACACTTAATATATGTCAAATCTACAATCGACATCCATTACATCCGTGAGTTAAGGAGTAAAGTCGATGGCGGACATCATCGCAACAAATGAAACCATTCTTGTAGTCGGCGGCGGGATCAGCGGCATGACGGCGGCAATTGAAGCAGCCGAATGCGGCAAGCAGGTCATCCTGGTTGAAAAGAACCCGGCGGTCGGCGGCCGAGTGAGTCAGCTGTACAAGTATTTCCCCAAGCTGTGCCACCCCAGTTGTGGCCTGGAAATCAATCTACGCCGACTCAAGGCCAATAAAAACGTTCGCTTGTTGACCATGACGGAAGTCGCGGAAGTCAGCGGCGAGACGGGCAACTATAGCGTCACCCTCAAAACCGCACCGCGCTATGTGAACGAAAACTGTACCGCCTGCGGCGCCTGTGCCGACGTGGTGGAAGCCGAGTTCGAGAGCGAGCATAACTACGGCTTGAGCAAACGCAAGGGTGCTTACCTGCCGAACCTCATGGCGTTTCCGCAACGTTACGTGCTGGATCCGCGCATTATCGGTACACCGGATGCCACCAAGGCCAAGGAAGCCTGCAAGTACGATGCGGTTGATCTCGACATGCAGGAAGAATCCAACACCATTACCGTCGGTGCCATTATCTGGGCAACCGGCTGGAAACCTTATGATGCCAACAAGATCCAGCCATACGGTTATGACCGCATCGCCAACGTGATCACCAGCGTCGAATTTGAACGCATGATGGACCCGCACGGTCCGACCGGCGGCAAGTTATTGCGGCCGTCCGATGGCAAAGAAGCCAGGGACATTGCCTTTATTCAATGCGCCGGCTCGCGTGATCGAAATTACCTGATGCACTGCTCGCGCATCTGTTGCATGGCCTCGTTGAAGCAAACTACCTATGTGCGTGAGCAGTACGGGGATGAAGGCAAATCCAGTGTGTATTACATCGATATTCGTGCCATTGATCGCCTGGATGACTTCTACCAGAACGTACAGGCAGACGAGAACGTCACCTTCATCAAGTCCAAGGTGGCGAATATCGTGGAAGACACGGAAACCGGTAACCCGGTTCTGCACGGGGTGGATACGGAAGGTTATCACCGCTATGCCGCCCCCCATGACCTGGTGGTGCTGGCGATTGGGATGGAACCGAGCGTCCCGGCCGGGGATTTCCCCATCAAGGTCACTGTCAATGAGAACGGCTTTATTGAGCAGGACGAAGCTAACGGCGCCATTTTTGCGGCCGGTTGTTCCGCCGATGCACTGGACGTGAACCGGGCCGTACAGAGTGCCACCGCCAGCGCGCTGCGCGCGATTCAGGTGGTGAACCAAGTTGCAGGAACGGAGGGTTAATAAGGTGGCAGACGAAATTAAAATCGGAGCCTATATTTGTCAGGGTTGTGGTATCGGCGATCGGGTTGATACGTCACAGCTGGCGCAGGTTGCGCAACGTGATGCCAAGGCAAATATCGTCAAGGAGCATGAGTTTCTGTGTTCGGCGGCCGGCGTGAAAATGATCCAGGACGACATCGACAACGAAGGGGTTAACCGCGTTGCCGTCTGTGCCTGCTCCCGTCGCGCCAAGACCGAGGCCTTCAACTTTGAAGGTGTGGCCATGAGCCGCGGTAACCTGCGCGAAGGGGTCATCTGGATTCGTCCCGATACCGATGAAGCGCGGGAAACCACGCAGGAAATGGCCGACGACTATGTGCGCATGGCGGTGACCGAAACCAAGTTCATGAAGCCGCCCCAGGGTGATCAAACCACCAAATACACGCCCAGTATTCTGATTGTGGGTGGGGGTGTCAGTGGTATGACCGCCGCGGTGGAAGCCGCCAAGGCCGGTTACAAATGCACCATCGTGGAAAAATCCGGCGCCCTGGGTGGCGCGGCCGCGAGTGCCTGGAAACGGATTCCGCAACATGCGCCCTATGCCGATCCGGAAGATACCGGGGTGGCGGAACTGATTGCCGCGGTGGAAGCGAGTGACAAGATCACTGTGCACCTGAATTCAACCCTCACCAAGACCTCCGGTGCGCCGGGTCGTTTCGCGGCGGATATTTCCACCGAGAGCGGTTCGACCACCACGGATAATTTCGGGGCGATTATTCAGGCCTCCGGTTATACCGAGTACGATGCCAACCAGTTGCCCGAACTGGGCTATGGCAGGTCACCCAATGTGGTGACCCAGGCCGAACTGGATGTGATGGCGAAAGAAGCCAATGGTGGGCCCATAAAGACCAAAGACGGCAAAGACATCAACAGCGTGGTGTTTGTGCAGTGTGCCGGTCAGCGGTCCGAACAGGAAGGCCATTTGCCCTATTGTTCCGGTCACTGCTGCTCGACTTCGATCAAGCAGGCGATGTATTTCAAGGACCAGAACCCGGACATCGA
>CBDUOW010000106.1:0-5941 GCA_965368945.1 uncultured Gammaproteobacteria bacterium | reverse complement strand
GCTGAATAAAACAGCTGCAGTTACGCAACGCTGAAAACACAGAAGCTGTCTATACTTGACTGAAATTGTTGTGGACTTAGTAACCCCTATGGTTGAAATGTCTTCTCTTCAAAAAACATGGATTCAGTCGATTGAGCGGTTGGTGAATATTGAGCCACAGGAAGGCTGGGCCTTGTTCTGGTCGTTCAGTTATTTTTTTACCCTGCTGTGCAGTTATTACATCATCCGTCCTTTGCGCGATGAGATGGGCGTTGCCGGAGGTGTGGAAAATCTGCAATGGCTGTTTACCGGGACGTTTCTTATTATGTTGGCGATCGTACCGGTATTTGGCTGGGTTACTTCGCGCTATCGACGTAGCCAGTTTCTTCCCGCTATCTATGTGTTTTTTATTCTTAACTTGTTTGGTTTTTATTTCCTGTTTCAATCCGATCTTGCACACGTCCATATTGCCAGGATCTTTTTTATCTGGACCAGTGTCTTCAATCTGTTTGTGGTGTCGGTGTTCTGGAGTTTTATGACTGATTTGTATAGTGATACCCAGGCCAAACGGCTGTTCGGTTTTATTGCCGCCGGAGGAACGGCGGGGGCACTAACTGGTCCGGCCTTGACCACGCTCCTGGCAATCCCACTGGGGCCAACCAATCTTTTATTAGTATCAGCGGCATTCCTCGGCTGGGCGGTGTTGTCGATTCAGCGGTTGATTCGCTGGAATGCGACTACATACGAACAACAAAAAGAACAACAGGAAAAAGAAACAGAGAACACCATGAACCAGCCCCTCGGAGGTGGCGTATTTGCTGGCATTCGTCTGGTGATGCAGTCACCGTATTTGCTTGGTATCGCAGTATTGATGGTGTTATTTACTACCCTGTCCACTTTTCTGTATTTTCAACAGGCACAAATTGTGCGTGATAGTTTTTCCAGTAGCGCGGAACGTACTACGGTGTTTGCTGCCATCGATCTGGCGGTGAACGGATTGACTATTATTATTCAGGTATTTTTAACCAGTCGCCTGGTCAAAAAGCTGGGGCTGGCCTGGACGCTGGCACTGGTACCGATAATTTTATGTGCAGGATTTATCGCCCTTGCCTTTGCGCCGGTGCTTATGGTGCTGGTGGTGGTGCAGGTGATTCGGCGTGCCGGCAATTACGCCATTATGCGACCGGCACGGGAAATGCTGTATGTTGTGCTGGACAGAGAATCCAAATATAAAGCCAAGAACTTCAACGACACGGTGGTATACCGTGGTGGGGATGCCGTTTCGGCGTGGATCTATGCGGGCTTACGTGGTCTGGGCCTGGGTCTGTCTCATATGGCACTCATTGCCGTGCCACTGGCGGCAATCTGGGCCGCTTTGGCCTATCGTTTGGGTAAACAACAGATTCAACTGGCAGCACAGTCTGATGTGACGAAGTCGGAATAATGTTCAAAAACAGGAGGCCAGCATGTTCAAGCCAAAAATACGAATAGATCGTCGACGATTCCTGCAGCAGTCTGCCGGACTGACGGCGGCAGCCTTGAGTTGGCCTGCCTGGTTGTCTGCTAAACAATTGGCGCCAATAAAAAAGGCCATACCGAAAACAGGCGAACAGTTACCGGTGATCGGCATGGGAACCTCGCGCACGTTTGATATCGGTAATGATCAGGCGCTACGGCAGCGACTGGCGGAAGTTTTGCAGATATTTTTTGATCAGGGTGGTGCGTTGATTGACTCTTCACCCATGTATGGTAATGCGGAACAGGTTACCGGTGATCTTCTAAAAACCATCAAAAACAAACAAGCGCTGTTTGCCGCCACCAAGGTCTGGACCTGGGGTAAAGAGGAAGGCATCAGCCAGATGCAACGTTCCAGTGAACGCATGGGCGTCAAGGTGTTTGATCTGATGCAGATCCATAACCTGCGTGACTGGCAAGTCCAGTTGGAAACACTTAAGGCCTGGAAGGCGGAAGGCAAGGTGCGTTATATCGGCATTACCACTTCACACGGGCGCTTTCACGATGAACTGGAAGTGATCCTGGAAAATGAGCCGTTTGACTTTGTGCAGCTCAGTTACAACATAATGAATCGAAGCGTTGAGGAACGTTTGCTACCGATTGCCAAAGAACGGGGTATGGCCACGTTGATCAACCGACCTTTTGCGCGTGGCGATTTATTTGGGGTGGTGAAAGGCCAGGCCTTGCCTGTCTGGGCGAAGGACATCGATGTAAAATCCTGGGGACAGTTCTTTTTGAAATTTGTGGTGTCACATCCGGCGGTGACCTGTGCCATACCGGCCACGTCCAAGCCACATCATATGCTGGATAATATGGGCGCCGGTTTTGGGCGTTTGCCCGATGCGGCTACGCGCCAGCGCATGATTCGTTATCTTGAATCGCTGGCCTGAGAAAGCAGTTCACTCAATTACGTCTGTAAGCCATGCGGGACGGAGGGTGTCGTCCCAATGCGCTCATACTCGGCAATCACCTGGGCACCCAGCAGTAAAATGATTGCTGCCGCCTCCAGGCTGAGAAGAATAATTATCGGTGTCGCAAACGTACCGTAAACCACATTGACCAGTGACAGGGTCGAAAAATACCAGACAAGAATCTGGCGAGTGATTTCCCACAGCACTGCTGCGGTGATACCGCCAATCAGGGCATGCCGCAGGGCGAGGCGGCCTACGGGCATGACCAGATAAAGGGAAGTCAGTAACAATACCTCACCGACAAGACCAAACAAATATACCAGAAAGGTCTCGACCCCACCGAGTGACCAGCTGTGTCCCATAATCATGAGCATTCCACTTTCCAGCGAATGCAAACTGCCACCGACCGCACTGACGAGCAGCAAGCCGGCGGCAGTAAACAGGATATAGCTGTATGGGATGACCGCCGAAATGAGGAAATGCCGACGCTTGATCGCCACCCGGTGAAAGAAAATCACTGACATGGCATTTTCCAGCACGGTAAAGGCAAAAGAACTGAAGAACAGCAGGACTAAAAAGCCGATAAAGCCGATCACCTTCCAGTGTTGTAAAAACTGGCTGATTTGATTGCTAAGGATATCAGCCTGGTTCGGCACCACCAGCATCAGGTAGGTACGCAGGGTATCTACCAGCTCGGCAGATTCCTGGAATTGTGACAAGACCACCAGGATAAGGGCGAACATTGGCACGATAGACAGCAGGGTATAGTAGGCCACCGCACCGGCTAATAAAAAGCCCTGGTTGGCACGAAAGCCCGCAATCACCTGTCTGATGAACTGCCAGGGATGATCGAGAACAAAACGCGCATTGGGTGAGAGCTCCATAACCCTGACAATAATCCAGGCATGTGTTAAATGCCATAGCCGGGTAAGCATAGCGCTGACGGGGAGGTGCAGGTAAACTGGGCGAAAACAGATTGAATCGATAGCGATACAAAAATAAAAATGGTTTCCGTTACTCTCTGGATCGTGTTGGCATTTGCGCTGGGCTTGATTGCGCGTCATGTCGGTTTACCGCCGCTGGTGGGTTACCTGGTTGCAGGCTTTGGATTAAGCGTCTATGGCTTTGAGTCTGATCCAATCCTGGACCATGTTGCGCATGCCGGGGTGTTGTTGCTGTTATTCAGTGTGGGCCTGAAGCTGCGCTTGTCCAACCTGATACGAGCCGAAGTGTTGGCCGGCTCAGTGTTACATATGGCCCTGATCGGTCTTTTTATGACGGTACTGTTTTACTATGCAGTCGGCCTGTCGATTGAGACTGCATTTATGCTGGCCGTTGCGCTGTCTTTTTCCAGTACGGTCGTGGCGGCCAAGATCCTGGAAGGCAAGAAAGAACTCCGCGCTTTTCATGGCCGAACCGCAATCGGCATTTTAATCATGCAGGATCTGGTAGCGGTCGCCTTTCTCAGTACTGCGGGAGGGCAGGTGCCCTCTGTGTGGGCGTTTGCACTGCTGCTGATACCGCTGCTGCGCCCACTGATTCATCGTTTACTGGAATTAAGCGGCCATGATGAGTTATTGGTGTTATATGGCCTGGTTCTGGCGCTGGTGGTGGGTGGCGCGAGTTTCGAGCATGTCGGATTAAGTTCAGAGTTAGGGGCATTGTTGTTAGGCGTTTTGTTAGCTGGCCACAAGCGTGCTTCGGAAATGTCCGATGCGTTGTGGAGTCTGAAAGAAGTTTTTCTTGTCGGTTTCTTTTTGCAGATTGGGTTGGCAGGCCATCTTTCTCTGGAAATCCTCGGTTATGCGCTGTTGCTTTGTTTGTTATTGCCGCTGAAAGCATTGTTGTTTTTCTTTATTCTCATCCGCTTCAAGCTTAGGGCGCGTACCTCGTTTCTCACCGGCCTGAGTCTGGCCACTTTCAGTGAGTTCGGACTCATCGTGGCGTACCTGGGGCTAAAGAATGAGTGGCTTGAACCGCAAATGATGGTGATGCTGGCAATCACGGTTGCCGTTTCATTTGCGCTTGCCGCGCCCCTGAATCGTTATGCACACGATATTTATGCGCGTCTGGAAAAACGTTTGCAGCCCTTTGAGTCAGAACAACGTCACCCTGATGACGAACCGGTGCATCTGGGCAATTCACATTTATTGATTATGGGCATGGGGCGGGTCGGCACCGGCGCCTATGACTTTCTGAGTCAGCGCAAGCAACGTGTCATTGGGCTGGACTCGGATACGGACAAGGTCGAGGTGCATCGTGACGCCGGACGCCGGGTCCTGTATGCAGACGCGGAAGATCCCGGTTTATGGCAAAATCTGGATCTAAGTGGAATTCATGCTGTGTTGCTTGCCATGCCGGATCTGGAGGCCAACACCATTGCGGCGAGAGAATTACGCCGCACGGGTTTCAAGGGATTTGTCAGCGCGACCGCCATGTTTAGCGAGGATCTGGAGAAAATCAAAAAAGCCGGTGCTGATGCCGCTTACAATTTTTATGATGAAGTGGGTGTTGGTTTTGCCGAACATGTATGGGAACAACTATTTCCAGACAAAGAATCGATCGGCGTTATTGATAAACAGTAGTACAGCAACAGCGACCACGGTATGGCCGCACACTTGAAAAGACTTCCGCCGGGTTCAGGTGTTGGCGCCAATCACCTTGAGAAAGGCCTCAGCCAGTTCACCCCGGCCTGCTTTATCGATCAGTTGTTCCGCGGTTTGCGAGATTTCCGACAAGGGGCCGGTAAAAAACACCATGCCAAGTTCCAGCGTGGCGGGTATATCCGCTATGGCATTTTTTGTGTTGGGGTGTTCGGGTGGCAGAAACACCATTTGTATTTCATCAACTTCATCCGGAATCCGTTCACAGCCACCACCTGGCGCCACAAAATCGAATAGCTCATCAGGACTATGGATAGGAACGCTTTCTTCCTTGAATTCAATGTCACCGTTTTTGGCACTGAACTCAACAGTAAGAATTGGTCTCATGTTAATTCCCCCTGTTAATCTTCAACCGCTAATTCTCGAGCTTACTTAATCATAAATCAAAAAGATTAATCGAACTGCAGCTGCATGGGATCAATTTCTTTGTAAATAAGGCCCCATGGTGGCTTGCGGGAAAAGGTAATTATCCGGGTTCCGCGTTGATACATGAAGTGATAAGTCAGGCACAGATGAACTTCATCAGTGGTGCTAAGAAATTTTATAAGTTTACTTAAACCCTCCATATCAGTGGGAGACGAAAAGTTGTAATGAAACTTGCCCACACAGACACAGTCTGGCCTGATTGTTAAAATCGGAGATTTACGTTTTTTCCCAAGCACTTCGCGATACAGTTTTTTATCCAGGCCTTGCGGTAAAATCAGACCCATTTGATCGTCGGCGTATAACCAGCTTATTGAGTCATCTTCTGTTAACAGACCTTCATGCTCGCCAAAGGCCTGGCACCAGTCTTTGATATAGGCGGCATAACGCCGGATTTGATGTTCATGCGTCATCACCTAAGCATACTCGAGGAAAGTATGGGAGTGAATA
>CBDUOW010000105.1:0-5956 GCA_965368945.1 uncultured Gammaproteobacteria bacterium | reverse complement strand
GGGCTACAGAATTGAAAAGGGCGAAGATTTACTGCCGACCTTGAAAACTGCGCTTGCAGACAATACTGTTAGTATTATCGACTGTCCGGTTGATTACAGTGAAAACCTCAAATTAACGGCCAAGCTGGGAGAAATGATTTGCCCGGTTTGATAGCAAGTCGAGCCAAACTGAATTAAATGAAAACGAAACAAGAATAGTGGATTCTCCCTCGACCAGTGATAAAGGTCAGATACTGCGTGTTCTCAGCTACAATGTGCAGGTAGGTATACGCACGTCTCGCCCCCGTCATTATTTTACCGGTAGTTGGAAACATATTTTGCCGTGCCCACGGCGGCTAAAAAATCTGGATGTGATTGCCAACGATATCTCGGATTTCGATATTGTCGGTTTGCAGGAAGTTGATGCCGGGAGTATTCGCAGCAATTTTATAAACATGGCCGAATACCTGGCCGGTCGGGCGGAATTTCCTTACTGGCATCACCAGGTCAATCGTAATCTGGGCAAATTTGCCAAACACAGTAACGGCATTTTAAGTCACTTCAAGCCTACTGAGATCGTGAATTTGCGTTTGCCAGGCCTGATACCCGGACGCCAGGCGATTCTGGCTAAATTCGAGTCTGCTAAAGACTCACTGGCCGTGATAGTCGTGCACCTGGCCTTGAGCAAGCGGGCCAGATTACAGCAACTGGAATATATCAGTGAAGTCGTTAATGACTTTCCGCATGCCATTGTGATGGGTGACATGAATTGTCGATGTCACAGTAATGAGATGCGTATGTTATTTGATAAGACGCGGCTGCATGAGCCACTGGACGACATGCATACCTTTCCCAGTTGGCGGCCAATGTACAATATTGATCATATTCTGGTGACTTCAGAGTTGAAGGTAAGGAAAGCCAAAGCGCTTGATTCTCCCATGTCCGATCACCTGCCGATTATGACAGAGATTGAACTTCCCCCTGGTGTTGAAATGACACGATTCGAAAAAAGTCCTATCCTTACTTTTGACAGCTATATGCAAGGTGTAAAACCTTAGCTAATTGTCAGATTGAGCTATTTGCCTGGGTAGCTTAAACACGGCGCCAGTGATTTATTAACAGTGTGTATTTCCGACACATGTATCCAGAAACCGAACAATCCGAACTCAAATCACTCATTCAACAGTTCCGGCCCAAACAGATACTATCCATTGGTCCCGCCGGGCAGGAACTGTTTGCAGACTATATAACAAGTTGTAAACAATGCGCGCTGCAGGAGATTGCCGCGTCGCCCACACTGGATGCGCTGGATGATTATGGGCGCTATGATCTCGTGTTTATTTCTCATGTGCTGGAAAGAATGCCAAAGCCAGAGGCCGAACAGTTAATTGCCAGGCTGCGGGATTTGCATTGTGATCGCCTGATCATTGTTATACCAATCGGTACTGATTGGTCGGATCACATGAGCCATTGGCAGCAAACTGATTTACTGGGGCTGGGATTTTCCCTGCTTGCTGAATTCCACTCCAACAAACACCTGGTTCACATTTATGCATTTGATATTGCCAGTTATAAGACCACGCCTGAGTGGCTGAGCAGCAAGTACTGGGCGAATCCGGAAATGTTTAATAAATACTGGTGGTAGCCTGTGTGACTATAATCTCTTTAAGGCAGTAATATCAGGCAAAGCGTCGGAGTGGCAAAGCAGATTGCAGGTTCAATTCAACTTCTCGAAACGATCGGCCTGCCGTGTTAATCAGCTTGATCCCGCTGTAATTTCCCGTCATATTGAGAGAGATCATGGTAAACATTATCAGTAGTAATACTTTATGTGGGGTTCGTCTCTGAATTGGCTAAACTTGATTCTGTGAGCATGGATACATTAGATTTCAGTCAACCGGATTTATATATCGGGCGTGAGCTAAGCCTGGTGGAATTCAACCGCCGGGTCATGGCGCAAGCCAGTGATCCACAGGTGCCTTTGCTGGAGCGCTTGCGCTACATGTGTATTACCTCGATCAACATCGATGAGATGTTCGAGGTACGGATCGCGGGTCTGAAGCAGAAAGTAGATCTGGGTTCGGTGCAACGTGGGCCGGAAAATCTGGCGCCACATGAAACCCTGCGCCTGTTGAGTGAGCGTTGTCACGAGCTGGTGGATGAACAGTACCGGGTATTGAATGATGACCTGTTGCCCGCACTGGAAGAAGAAAACATTCGTTTTATTCGCCGTACCGAATGGACGCAGGAACAGACTGAGTGGCTAAAAAATTTTTTCCTGAAGGATTTATTGCCGGTATTAAGTCCCATCGGACTGGACCCCGCCCATCCTTTTCCGCGCATCTTAAACAAAAGCCTTAACTTTATCGTTGCTCTCAAGGGCAAGGATGCTTTTGGCCGTTCCAGTGGCATGGCGATTGTGCAGGCGCCGCGCGCCTTGCCACGCCTGATTCAATTACCGCCAGAGTCGGGGGCTGGGCCGTATGATTTTGTATTCCTTTCGTCGGTTATCCATGCCTTCGGGGAAGAACTATTTACCGGCATGAAGGTAACCAGCATTCATCAATTCCGGGTGACCCGTAACAGTCACTTGTTTGTGGACGAAGAGGAAATCGATGACCTGATGCGTGCCCTGGAAGGGGAATTACCGTCTCGGCGTTACGGGGACGCGGTGCGTCTGGAGGTTGCGGATAACTGTACCGAAGAATTGATGGAGTATCTGCGCAAGACCTTTAAGCTGGAACCCGATGATGTGTATCAGGTGAATGGGCCGGTAAACCTCAATCGGCTGCAGGCCATCATTGATCTGGTCGAACGGCCGGATTTGAAGTTTGCGCCCTTTACCCCAAGTTTGCCTGCTGAGTTTGGGCCGGGAACGAGTATCTTCAAAACACTGCGCAAAAAGGATGTGCTGCTGCACCATCCATTTGATTCGTTTGCACCGGTGGTCGATTTTATTCGCCAGGCATCGCAGGACCCGGACGTGCTGGCAATCAAGATGACGCTGTATCGTACCGGGGCCGATTCCGCCCTGGTTGATGCCCTGGTGCAGGCTGCCAGCAGTGGTAAAGAAGTTACCGTCGTGGTGGAACTACGGGCACGGTTTGATGAAGAGGCCAATATTGCCGTCGCCAACCGTCTGCAGGAAGTGGGTGTGCACGTGGTGTATGGCATCGTGGGTTACAAGACCCACGCCAAGATGGCGCTGATCGTGCGGCGGGAGCGAAATAAGCTGCGCCACTATGTGCATCTTGGCACCGGCAACTATCATGATCGCACCGCCCGGTTATATACCGACTACGGTCTGATGACCAGTAACAAGGCCTTTGGTGAGGATGTCCACAAGATATTTTTGCAACTCACCAGCCTTGGCAAGGTGTTAAAACTCAACCGGCTGTATCAGTCACCATTTACGCTGTTCGACGGGTTGGTGGAGAAAATAGGTCGCGAGCGCAAGCATGCCGAGCAAGGGAAACCGGCGCGCATTATTGTCAAGATAAACGCCCTTGTAGCGCAGCCGATGATCCAGGAACTGTATGCCGCCTCCATGGCCGGGGTGGAGATACGGTTGATTGTGCGGGGTATGTGCTGCCTGCGTCCGGGTATACCCGGTGTTTCAGACAATATCGAGGTGCGTTCTATTGTTGGTCGTTTCCTGGAGCACACCCGTGTAGTGTATTTTGAAAATGACGGCAATCCGGAGCTTTATTGTTCCAGTGCAGACTGGATGGAGCGTAACCTGTTCCGCCGGGTAGAAACCCTGTTCCCCATTGAGGACAGCAAGTTTCGGGAGCGCATTATGTCCGAGCTCGAGCTCTATCTGGCTGACAATACCCAGGCGTGGATTTTGCAAAATGATGGTTCCTATGTGCGCGAAACCCCCGCTGACAACCCGCCGGTATCCGCCCAGCAAAATCTGTTGGCGGAAATCACCGGGCCTTAATGCTGTTATCTGGCAGCGGGCCGAAGAAGCGTTCCCGCTTAATTATTCAAACGTCAGGTTATAGTTTGCCTTGCCCAGGTAAGTGGCTTCCTGTTCCAGATCTGCCTGGGTCAATGCATGTTCCTCCAGCCAGCCGGTTGGAAATATCAGTGTCAGGTTTTTCTTTTTGGCCAGCAGTTTAAGTTCCGGTAAAGGTGTTTCTCTGCGCGAGCGGTGGAGTAAGGTGGCGAGACGTAACAGGATCGCCAGGCGATAAAGTATCTTGTGCCAGGATTCCGGTAAGGCCCGAATGTCATTGAATGGCAACTTGCGACGGTTCGCCAGTACGAGCAAGGCCATGACCTGTTGTTCCTGGCGCGAAAAACCGGGCATATCGGCGTGGTTCAGAATGTAGGCGCCGTGTTTGTGGTATTGACTATGGGCAATATCCCTTCCAATCTCATGCAGCTGTGCGGCCCAATCGAGCAGATGGAGCAAGTTATCATCGGCGAGTTTCCAGCTGTCAGAGACCTGCTGCAGCAGGCTGGCCGCTGTTTTGGCGACCCGTGCCGCATGCTCCTGATCAACCTGATAGCGGTTGGCGAGGGAAACCACGGTACGGGCACGCACATCTTCATGGCGGATTCGACCCAGCAGGTCATACAGCAAGCCTTCCCGCAGGGCGCTGTCGGCCACTGTCATATGCTCGATGCGCAGGCCTTCAAACACACCGAGCAGGACCATGGCGCCACCCACGAAGACCGGCGCCCGCTCAGGATTTAAACCGGGCAAATCCAGCTTATCAATGTGTTCATACTGGGTGAAAATGTCCACTAATTGCGACAGGGCAGCAGCACTGATACCGTCCTCGCATAAGCCCATCGCTTCCACCACACTGCGAACTGCACGGATGGTCCCCGAGGCACCAATGCTCTGTTGCCAGCCCTGGGCGCGATAGAACTGGGCGACCGGCTCCACTTCCCGTAGTGCGGCAAAGCGTGCCATGCTGAGGTTTTTATGACTGATAAATCCGTTGGGCACATAACGTTGGGAAAATGACACGCAACCCATGTGCAGACTTTCCATGGTTTTTGGCACAAAGCCCTCGCCCAGTATCAGTTCAGTACTGCCACCACCGATATCAACCACCAGGCGACTGCCACCTGCATCATTCAGGCCATGGGCAACGCCCAAATAGATAAGTCGGGCTTCTTCCACGCCGGCAATAATTTCCACCGGGTGACCGAGCGCTTCTTCCGCATGCTCAATCAGCGACTGGGAATTGCGGGCTTTACGCAGGGTATTGGTGCCGACAATGCGGACCGAGCCCGCCGGCATATCATGCAGAAGCTGGCCAAAGCGTGTCAGGCAGGCCATCGCCCGCTCCATGGCTTCGTCCGAAAGGTTGTTTTTATTATCAAGGCCGGCGGCCAGGCGCACCATTTCCCGTTCCCGATCGATAATCTGCAGTGAGCCTTCCATCAGGCGGGCAATGATGAGATGAAAACTGTTGGAACCCAGATCCACCGCTGCCACGGTTTCAGGCGCGTTGGATTCGGTCAGTGGCCGACTGAAGAGACTTCGGAAAATGGGATTTCCCTCTGGGTTGGGGCGAATACAATTAAGGATGATTATTATCCCGTTGGAACTGCCGGGGGGCAAATGGTCTGGATCAAGTTTCGAGCGATATTTTACAAACCATCCAAATTCAGAGATACAAGCGTTGCTGCAATTAGAGATTAGCGTGGTGATATGAGCGCCTGGGCGGCAGATATATAAGAAAATGCTGGTATTTCCTCCGCAACATGCCTATAGTCGCCCCTCCTCGATGAGGATGAAGACGTTTCTGACCTTTCCCCGTGCTGTTTCATCACTGGCTTCCTGGTTAGCAACGGGCGGCAAATCGCCGCCAATGAGTGAACCAGGTATTGTGATGGCCTCCCTGCAGGCATCTCTGCTACGTTCGTATTGTTAAACTTTTCTATGTCGTTTGCTGTTAGAGGCAGGCGCGGGAGTACTTTGTGTCTTTTAAAGAACTGAATCTGAATGCCCAAT
>CBDUOW010000104.1:0-5958 GCA_965368945.1 uncultured Gammaproteobacteria bacterium | reverse complement strand
GCAGCTGTTTAATCACAGGAGTGAACTGTGGCCAGAAGTGAAACCGGCCGGGGGGCCTTTCCCCGGCGACGTATGCGACGCATGCGCCGTGATGATTTTTCCCGACGCCTGATGCGCGAGTCCAGCCTCAGCGTCGATGATTTGATCTACCCGATGTTTATTCTTGAAGGTGAGAACCAGCGCGAGCCTGTCGCTTCCATGCCAGGTGTCGAGCGGGTCAGCATTGATGAGTTAATGAAAGAGGCGGCCGAACTGGTGGAGCTGGGTATTCCCGCGGTGGCACTGTTTCCGGTGACGCCGGCTGAGAAAAAGTCAGAGGATGCCAGCGAAGCATACAACCCGGATGGCCTGGCGCAACGGGCGGTGCGTGCCCTGAAAGCCCAATTTCCTGAGCTGGGTGTGATTACCGACGTGGCGCTGGATCCGTTTACCACCCAT
The DNA here is from genome assembly GCA_965368945.1 of uncultured Gammaproteobacteria bacterium. Lineage (GTDB taxonomy): Bacteria > Pseudomonadota > Gammaproteobacteria > UBA6429 > Thiohalophilaceae > JAHEIJ01. Next base: position 5,520 of record CBDUOW010000104.1, on the reverse strand, counting down.
GGTCAGGATGGCCTGATCGATGAGACCGGTTATGTGATGAATGACGAAACCGTCGAAGTGCTGGTCAAACAGGCGCTGTCCCATGCCGAGGCAGGCGCGGATGTGGTGGCACCCTCAGACATGATGGACGGACGTATTGGTCAGGTGCGGCAAGCATTGGAAGCAGCGGGCCAAATTCATACCCGCATCCTGGCTTACTCGGCCAAGTACGCTTCAAGTTTTTATGGGCCTTTCCGGGATGCGGTGGGCTCGGCGGCCAATCTGGGCGCAGGCAACAAGTACACCTATCAAATGGATCCTGCGAATGGTGACGAGGCACTGTGGGAAGTGTCGCTGGATCTGGAGGAAGGTGCCGACATGGTGATGGTCAAGCCCGGTATGCCCTATCTCGATATCGTTCGCCGGGTGAAAGATCAGTTTGGGGTCCCCACTTACGTTTACCAGGTCAGTGGAGAGTACGCCATGTTGATGGCGGCAGCCCAAAACGGCTGGCTGGATGAGAAAGCCGTGATCCTCGAGTCCCTGCTGGGCTTCAAGCGTGCCGGGGCCGACGGTATTCTGACCTACTTTGCCAAACGGGTGGCGCAGTGGCTCAACGAGTAAACCCCGATCTATGAGCGACATTTTCGATTTCGACAAGCCGCTGGATGAATACGCGGTTATGGGAAATCCCATTACCCATAGCAAGTCACCACGAATCCATAGCCTGTTTGCCGAGCAGACCGGTGAAATGATGCATTACACGGCCATCCAGGTTGATCCGGGCGGGTTCCAGCAGGCTGTCGCGCACTTTATTGCCACGGGCGGCAAAGGACTCAATATCACGGTGCCGTTCAAGCAGGAAGCCTGGCAACGGGTCGATAGCCGCAGCAACCGTGCCGAGCGGGCCGGGGCCGTTAACACCATCAAGATTGAAGCTGAGAACCTGTTCGGTGACAACACCGACGGGGTTGGTCTGGTGAATGATCTCATGCGTAATAATGCGATTACGCTCAAAGGCAAACGTATCTTGTTAATGGGTGCCGGCGGCGCGGCGCGGGGCGTGTTGGCACCGTTACTGCAGCAGGATCCGGCTCGACTCGTGATTGCCAATCGCACCGAAAGCCGGGCGCGTGATCTGGCAAAGGAGTTTTCCGATCTCGGCGATGTGCAGGGATGTGGTTATGATATGGCATTGGCTGAGCAACAGTTTGATGTCCTGATCAATGCCACAGCAGCCAGCCTGCAAGGCGAACTCCCGCCTTTACCCGATGGCATTGTTGCAGATGGTGGTGCCTGTTACGACATGATGTATGGCGCCCAGCCGACAACGTTTATGAACTGGGCTACACAGCAAGGTGCGGCCAAGGTACTGGATGGTTTGGGCATGTTGGTCGAACAGGCGGCAGAGTCATTTAATGTCTGGCGCGGGGTTCTCCCGAATACCCAGCCAGTGATTGAAACCCTGCGGCAGGAACTGCTTCAGAACTGATTAACAGATCGTACTATTCTGCAAATATTTTTTTATTTCGCTTGCTTGTATTTATAAGTGAAGAGCCAGGCATAAATCACAACATTGACAGAGATCAGTATTCCTCCCAACAACCATTGCATGCCGGGAGTCAGTCCCGGTGGGTAGATCAGCGGCACCAGGTAGTGGGAAATAAAGCCGCCCAGATAGGGATCGGCACCCGCCTGTTGTCGTAACCAGATCTCCAATGGCGTCAGGGGACAGATGAGTCCCATGAATTCAGTAATCGCGCCCCATATCACGGCAGGCAGGTGTAACCAGGCAAGCCGCGGCCACTTGAATACCAGTATTCCACCCAATGCGGCAAATACGATAAAAACAAAATGTAAAACGACAATAAGATCAGCGAGCAGCAGGTACATGTTGGTGGACCAGGTAGTCTTTACCTTCAACCCAGTTGCGTTTGCTTAATGGATTGCTGGTACAGTATTTAGTAAAGTCATAATCAATAAAACGATACATCAAGTGCTCATCCCTGCCGGATGGAATACCAAGCCGTGTGGTCTGGATAATCTTTGGTACCCTGTTCCCCACATCCTCGATATAAAAGTAGTTCATATCAAAAGCCTTTTGATCCCATTCGGTCACTTTAAGATTCAGGGAGCGACAGAGTAATGTCTGGCCGGAAAAGAGCTTTTCCTTTGGACGAATTGTGTTCGTACCCTTGACCGGGTTCAGGTGCTGCATTAGTTTAAGGGTGGATTTCGGTGAGCGCTCATCAAACCAGACAAAAGCGGATTTGATCAGCACGGCATTACCCTTGCCGCGCACACTGACATTCAGAGAGTCAGCGCCACGTGCGTAGTACATATATATTGTCCCGGGGGGCATGAACATCGCCTTGCGCTTATCCGTTACACCGAGTGATGAGTGACTGCCTTTTTCCTTTTGATAATAAGCCTCGGTTTCAATAATGCGGCATGCCAGCCAGCAGTTTTGATAGCGGCGCCTGATGATTTTGCCCAACAGGGATTTGGCAACGGTAGTCGCATTATGATCAAAAAAACGCCTCTCAAGCATGCCGGTCAGGATCAGGTATCAATTGCAGGCATGGTGACGGTTCTTGAGTTTGACATAATGGCTGATTGAATAGTCGATGGCTTTGATTTCATCTTCGCTAAGGGCGCGGACTCGGCGTGCCGGGCTACCTACCCAGAGATAACCCCCTTCCAGCTCTTTCCCCGGAGTGACCAGTGAACCGGCACCAATGATAGTGTTTGCATGAATGACGGCGCCGTCCATAATCGTCGCGCCCATGCCGATCAGGCAACTGTCATGAATAATACAGCCGTGCAGAATTGCTCGATGACCCACTGTAACCTTGTTGCCGACCTGCAAGGCATTTCCACCGGGATTATATGGTCCGTCATGGGTAACATGCAGCACCGAGTTGTCCTGGATATTGGTTTGCTCGCCGATGCGTATAGAATTGACATCTCCACGAATTGCTGTAAATGGCCAGACTGAGCTGTCCTTGCCAATCTCCACATTGCCGATGACCAGGGCAGCGTCATCGACATAGGCCGTGGGATCGATGTTCGGTAATATGCCTTCAAATTCGCGAATAGCCATTGCGCAAGTAATCTCTACACAGTGTTATTTCGGTACAGGTGTTTCAAAATAGTGTCCCAATGCCTGTTGCATTTGAGGAAACGTGAGATAGGTGTCAGTGCTTGAGCCCCATGCACCGCATGCCAGGCTACGAATATTGGGATTGTTGGCGGCGGTTAAGTAAAATTTCACAACGTAATTGTAAACCCGGGGTAACATTTCAGGTTCTTGTTGCTCGACTTTGGTTACGGTGAAGGCGGCTGGTTTAATAATTTGCTCGCCTTTGGTGTTGACCTCAAAGCGACAAAAAGGGGCATATTTGTCGATATTGGCAAACTTCATAATTTTGCCATCCTGCAATAGTACATGGGCATCTCTGGCGGCGATACTGAGATCCTGTTTAAGTATAAACTTGTCACCTTTCGAAACTTTGTAAATGTAGTTTCCAGAACCGCCACCACTACTGGCACAACTCAATAAAAAAGCAGTCAAGGAAATGATAACGAGGTGACGAGCCATGATGTTGTCCTCCGGTTGTATTTGCTATAGTTAACTTTTAATGTTCTATAAAGATTAGCGCATGGTCACCAGTTCTTCCGAGCTGGTCGGATGGATCGCCACGCAATTATCGAAGTCTTTTTTGGTGGCCCCCATTTTGACGGCGACTCCGAAGCCTTGCAGAATTTCATCCGCCCCCATGCCAATGATATGCACCCCAACGACTTTTTCAGATGCGCCGACGCACACGAGTTTCATCGCTGTTTTTTGTGAGTTCGGGCTGAGGGCATGATACATGGCAGTAAAGCGGCTCTGATACACTTTTACCGCATCCCCGTGTAGTTGCCGAGCTTCATCTTCACTCAGGCCGATGGTGCCGATGGGCGGGTGGCTGAAGACCACGGTCGGAATGTTGTCATAGTCCAGCTTGCGATCCGGCATGTTGTTGAACAGCCGATCAGACAGGCGGCGGCCGGCGGCGATGGCCACGGGAGTGAGTTGGGCGCGCCCGGTGACATCCCCGACTGCATAGACGCCGGGAATACTGGTGTTCTGGTATTCATCGGTGGGGATGTAGCCGCGTTCATCAGCGACTACCCCGGCGGCTTCCAGGTTCAGCGGCGCCGTATTGGGTGCACGCCCGATGGCATAAATCAGTGCATCATAGTTTTCCAGGGTAACGCCGCTGGCGCACTGAATGGTCAGGCTGCCATCATCCAGCTTCTCGATTTTTTCCACATTAATACGCGGCATAATGTTGACGCCGGCTTCGACCATTTCCTCCATCAGGGTTTCCCGTAGCATGGCATCAAAACTGGCAAGAAAGTGATCCTTACGCAGTAACAGCGAGACATCACTACCCAAACCGTTCAATAATCCCGCCAACTCCACCGCAATATAGCCGGCACCCACAACCGCAACTCGTTGCGGCTGCTGTTTAAGCGCAAAGAAGCCGTCTGAAGTGAGAATATGTTCTTTACCGGGGATATCAGGCACCATTGGATAACCACCTGGCGCGATGACAATATGATCTGCAGTGTATTGGATGCCGTCCACGTCCAGGGTGTGCTTGTCAATAAATTTAGCAGTGCCGTGTAAGTGTTCGATATTCGAATCGGTAAGGTAAGTGCCATACCATTCGTTGATACCGTTGATATAGTTTTCACGGGCCTCCACCAGTTTGGCCCAGTCAAAGTTGTCGAGTGTGATATCAAAGCCGTAGCCTTTGGCATCATGCAAGGTTTCTGCTATACCGGACGCAAACCACATGACTTTCTTTGGTACGCAACCGACATTCACACAGGTACCACCCAGGCGCTTGTTTTCAACTACAGCGGTTTTCATTCCATACTCGGCGGCACGTTCGGCAGCGGATAAGCCGCCACTCCCGGCACCAATGGCGATCAGATCAAAATGTTTGCTCATGTTATTATCCCGCAATAATCAATTCAGTATGGCCATACACTTGTTAGTCACAGGGTCTCTCCTGAGAGTTGGCTTATTATAGTGGAATGTAAACTGATAAGATCGAGTATTTAACATCGAGAATTTGACCTGATTACGAGGTTTCTAATGAGTGAAGAAAGTATACAAATCCATGATGACTTGATAGCCGGCGTACTGGATGTAATTGTCAGGAATGATGCGCGAGCTGAAGCCGATATGATGCTGGGACTGCAATACCTGGCGGCGGTAATTGGTTATATTGCAGCAAGTTATCCCGGCCCGGCTTCGGAGCGGGATGGGTTACTGGAGCATCTGGCTGCATTTACCAAACATGTCACCGATGATCGGGCTGCCTCGCTGCAACCACAACAACAGCAAACCCAACAGCCACAAGAAACAACAAAAGGTCACAGTGAGACTACCGACGACCCGGCGATGGGAATCTGGAAGCCGGAGTAAACGCGGCCTTACCAGTGGTATTGCAGGTAGAGGGTATTGTAGTTACTGCCACCCTT
>CBDUOW010000103.1:0-6005 GCA_965368945.1 uncultured Gammaproteobacteria bacterium | reverse complement strand
CACCAGCGGCGCGAAATAAGCGAGCAGGAAAAAATTAAACGGCGCGAAGGCCAGGGGCAGGCTCGCGCCGGCGAGAAAACACCAGAGCAAGACAGCTTTTGAATGAGTGATAAGGGCCTTAACCACCACCGGCCGTCCCGGCCTGTGATTTTGCCTGCGAGGCTTGGTGACGGCTGACCTGCAACAGATAGATCTGTCGACTGCTGGCGCGCAATACCCTGAAATGGAAGTCACCCAGATCGAGCGTTTCACCTTTTTTTGGCATATGGCCGAAACCGTTCATCACCAGGCCGCCGATGGTATCAAACTCTTCATCACTGAAGTCCACCTGAAAGCTTTCATTGAAGTCTTCAATCGGCGTAATGGCCTTGACGGTAAAATCATTATAATGATGCTGGAAGATATAGGCATCTTCCTCGATGTCGTGTTCATCCTCGATGTTACCGACGATTTGTTCCAGCACATCTTCAATGGTCACCAGACCGGCCACCCCACCATACTCATCCACCACGATGGCAATATGATTGCGGCTGGCGCGAAACTCTTTCAACAACACATTGAGCCGTTTGCTCTCCGGAATAAATATCGCCGGGCGCAGAATGTCGCGCAGGTTAAAGCGGGTTTCTTCCCCTTCAAGGAAATAGGGCAACAGGTCCTTGGCGAGCAAAATGCCGACGACTTCATCCCGGTTTTCACCCACGGCCGGGAAACGGGAGTGGGCCGAGTCCACCACGGTTTCCAGAATAACTTTCAGATCCGCATCGCGTTCCACCACCACCATCTGGGAACGGGGAATCATAATGTCACGCACCTGCATTTCCGCCACTTCAATCACCCCGTCAATCATGCTCAGGGCGTCGATATCGATAATGTGGTTGTTCTGTGCTTGCTGCAGCACTTCACGCAACTGATCCTGATCTTTCAGCTCACCTTGCAGTGCCTGACCCAGGCGCTCGATCCAATTGCGATGCGATTTGGTTTCTTTATCGGAACTATGGTTCTCGTCGTTCATGATGCCTCGTCGAGTAAATAAGGATTTGAATATCCCAGGCTGTGTAAAATACGTATCTCACGTGCTTCCATGTCTTCCGCCTCGGTCTGGGCCTGATGGTCATAACCCAGTAGATGCAAAGTCCCATGCACAACCATGTGCGCCCAGTGGGCCGATTCGGTTTTGTGTTGTTCCCGGGCCTCGTTTACCACCACCGGTGCCGCAATCACCAGATCGCCTAACAGGTTAAGTTCTACACCGGGCGGCGCTTCGAAAGGAAAGGAAAGAATATTGGTGGGACCGGTTTTATGGCGGTAGCGGGCATTAAGCTCGGCCATCTCATCGAGCCCGACAATCCGCACGGTCAGCTCCACCTCAGCGGCGTTTTGTTCCGCCGTCAAGACTGCCTCAACCCAGCGACGTATATCATCCTCGTCGGGGCCGGCCTCAACTTCATACTGCACGTCGAGTGTGACGCTCATGTGTCGGACTCCTCGCTGGCCTCGTAAGCGGTCACAATACGCTGCACCAGGGGATGACGCACCACGTCCTTGGGGGTAAAGAAAGTAAAGCTAATCCCTTTCACATCCGCGAGCACATCAATCACCTGCCGCAAGCCGGAGGTCTGACCTCGCGGTAAATCCACCTGGGTTATATCGCCGGTCACCACGACTTTAGTGCCGAAACCAATACGGGTAAGGAACATTTTCATTTGTTCGACCGTGGTGTTCTGCGCCTCGTCCAGAATCACGAAAGACTCATTCAGGGTACGGCCCCGCATATAGGCCAAGGGCGCCACTTCAATGACATTCCTTTCCATTAGTTTGGCCACCTGTTCGAAGCCAAGCATTTCGTACAGCGCATCGTAGAGCGGGCGCAAATAGGGATCGATCTTCTGTGCCAGATCACCGGGCAGAAAACCCAGTCGCTCGCCGGTTTCTACTGCCGGGCGCGTCAGGATCAAACGTCTTACGGTATCGCGTTCCAGTGCATCCACCGCACTGGCCACCGCCAGATAAGTCTTGCCGGTACCGGCCGGCCCGACGCCAAAACTGAGATCCTGCTTTTGAATGTCGCGCAGGTATTCCTTCTGGTGGGGACCGCGGCCACGGATTGCCCCCCGCTGGGTATGAATAATGATTTCGTCCTTGGGTGTGATGTCCGCTACCAGCGCATCGACACCCGACTCCTGCAGGTGCAGGTTGACCTGGTTGGGATTCAGGACCTGGCTGGCGGTTTCGGCATACAGATCCCGCAATACTTCCTCGGCCGCCTGCACCGAACGGCTATCGCCAATCACGCGAAAAGAATTGCCGCGGTTATTCACTTCCACCCCGAGACGCCGCTCGATCTGGCGCAGGTGTTCATCGAACTGGCCACACAGGTTGGCGAGCCGCTCATTGTCAGCGGGTTCGAGAACGATATCGGTTGAATGGGCGCTGGTACTCAAAACAGAGATGGAAGAACGATAGGGTTCAGGCGCAAATGGAGGCAGTAGTGATAACTTCACCACGCAGGGAGTTCGGCAATGCTTCGGTTATAACCACGTCGACAAAATCACCAATTAGCAATGACTTACCCTTGAAGTTTACCACACGATTGTTCTCCGTGCGGCCGCTGAGTTGGCCTGGATCTTTCCGGGACGGGCCGCTAATCAGCACCCGTTGGGTGGTTCCCACCATGCGGCGGCTGATGGCCTGCGCCTGTTGGTTAATGCGTTGCTGCAACAGGGCAAGGCGCTGTTTCTTGACCTCTTGCGGTACATCATCGGGTAGTGCAGCTGCCGGCGTACCCGGTCGGGCGCTATAGATAAAACTGTAGGAGTGATCAAAGCCTACCTCGGCGATCAAATCCATGGTTGCTTCGAAGTCCACATCGCTTTCCCCCGGAAAGCCGACAATAAAATCCGAAGAGATGCTGATATCGGGTCGGACCCCGCGCAGCTTACGAATCGTCGCCTTGTATTCCAGCGCGGTATGTTTACGCTTCATCAGGGCCAGGATGCGATCCGCCCCGCTTTGCACCGGCAGGTGTAGATGCCCGACCAGTTCCGGCACCTCGGCATACACTTGTATCAGGCTGTCACTCATTTCCATTGGGTGTGAAGTGGTATAACGAATCCGCTCAATGCCATCGATGGCTGCCACATAGGTAATTAACAACGCCAGGTCGGCCTGTCCCCCTTCATGCATTTCACCACGGTAGGCATTTACATTCTGCCCCAACAGAGTGATCTCGCGCACACCCTGCGCGGCCAGTTGCACCACCTCGGCGATAATGTCGTCAAACGGCCGACTGAATTCCTCGCCGCGGGTATAGGGCACGACACAGAATGTGCAGTACTTGCTGCAACCTTCCATGATGGAAACATACGCACTGGGGCCGTCACTCTGCGGCGCCGGCAGGTGATCAAATTTTTCAATTTCGGGAAAACTGATATCGACCACGGCACCACGTTGGCGTTTTACATCGTCGATCATTTGCGGCAGGCGATGCAATGTCTGCGGCCCGAACACCAGGTCCACATACGGGGCGCGTTGCAGAATCGCCTCCCCTTCCTGGCTGGCTACGCAACCGCCGACACCGATGATGATATTCGGTTGAGCCTCTTTCAACTCCCGCCACATGCCCAGCTGGGAAAAGACTTTTTCCTGCGCTTTCTCCCGCACCGAGCAGGTATTGAGCAGCAACACCTCGGCCTCTTCCGGCTTATCGGTCGGCTTCAGGCCGTGTGACGCAGCGAGCAGATCGGCCATCTTGGCCGTGTCGTACTCGTTCATCTGGCAGCCAAAGGTACGAATATGCAGTTTGCCGGACATGAATTCCTAACGGGTTGAAAAAAGGGCGCTAAAGTTAGCACTTTGGTTAGTTTTTATCCAGTGCTCGTGTGTACTACAACCGGCTCACGCATAAAGGAGGCCAAGCCCGCCTTTATTCACTGGTTCAATTTGGAGCGAGTGAGTTCGAATGTGTTATTCCACCACCGACTCGGACGCAATTTTGTGAATACTCAGATCCGCGCCCTTGTATTCTTCTTCCTGACTGAGACGAATGCCGATGGAGGCTTTGAGTACCCCATAGACCAGGAACCCGCCGATTAAGGCGATGCCTACACCCATCAAGGTGCCGGCGAGCTGCGCCATAAAGGTCACACCGCCGAGACCGCCCAGGGCTGTACTGCCAAAAATTCCGGCGGCAATTCCGCCCCAGGCACCACACAGGCCATGTAACGGCCAGACGCCGAGGACGTCATCGATTTTCCACTTGTTCTGGCACAGGGTAAAAGTCCAGACAAACAGACCACCGGCCACCGCACCCGTCACCAGCGCACCCAGCGGATGCATGATGTCCGAGCCCGCACAAACAGCCACCAGGCCCGCCAGGGGGCCGTTATGCACGAAACCCGGGTCATTTTTGCCGGCCACCAACGCCGCGAGGATCCCGCCGGCCATGGCCATCAGGGAGTTCACCGCCACCAGACCGCTAATGGCATCGATGGTCTGCGCGGACATGACATTAAACCCGAACCAACCGACCGTCAGCACCCAGGCACCCAACGACAGAAACGGAATACTGGAAGGCGGATGGGCATACACTTCCCCGCCTTTGCCATAGCGCCGATAGCGGTGACCCAACAGCACCACCGCGCCCAGGGCCAGCCATCCCCCCATGGCATGCACCACCACACTGCCGGCGAAGTCATGGAATTCGGCGCCGAAATTAGCCGCGATCCAGTCCTGCATGCCGAAGTTGCCGTTCCAGGCCATGCCTTCAAAGAAAGGATAAACCAGGGCAACGATGATAAAGGAGGCCGCCAGTTGCGGATAAAACCTGGCCCGCTCGGCAATCCCGCCGGAGATGATCGCCGGGATAGCAGCCGCAAAGGTCAGCAGGAAAAAGAACTTCACCAGCTCATAGCCGTTTTTCTGACTCAGCATCTCGGCACTTTCCAGAAATCCCGCACCGTAGGCTATGTAGTAACCGATAAAAAAATAGGCGATGGTTGAGACCGCAAAGTCGGTAATTATTTTCACCAACGCGTTGACCTGGTTTTTCTTGCGGACTGTTCCCACCTCAAGAAAGGCGAAGCCGGAATGCATGGCCAGGACCATGATGGCGCCGAGCAGAATAAACAACACATCGGTGGCGGTTTTAATATTTTCCATGGAAATCCCCAATCAGCTTTTGTTGTTCTGTTATTTATCAGCCTGCCGCATCGCACATCAGGCTGAATGATTCAAAGTGTCTGTACTTCAAAAACCTGGTTATAGCATGCCCAGAAATCACCGTCGCCTGACGACATTTCGAAGATGCCTATTATGTCGGGGCCGTAAAAACGGCGCAACAGAGGAATGCGGAGCTTATTTACCCGGAATCAAGGGGTCTTTTCTTCCCGCTGTTTGGCTGCCTCCCAGGCCGCATCCATTTCTTGCAAACTGGCCTGTTCAATGCCTCCGCTCGCTTGCAGCTCCGCTTCGATGTGACGAAAACGCCGCTCAAATTTGAGATTGGCTGTTCGCAGGGCCGCTTCCGGTTCAACTTTCAAATGACGCGCCAGATTGACACAGGAGAACAACAGGTCCCCCAGTTCCTCCGCCAGGCGTTCGGGGATTGCGTCAGCCTGTAACTCGGAGTCAAGCTCAGCCAGTTCCTCCCGCACCTTGGCGATCACGCCCTCGACTTCCGGCCAATCGAATCCAACCCTGGCGGCGCGGCGTTGCAACTTGGCCGCGCGCACCAGTGCCGGCAAGGCGAGACTCACGCCCTCCAGCGTGCCGGCCTGACCCTGCGTGGCTTTGCGATCCCGTTCCCGGCGTTTGTGCTCTTCCCAGGCCTGCGTCTGTTCCTCCGCTGAATCTATCGTGGCATCTGCAAACACATGAGGATGACGGCGTACCAGCTTGTCACTGATACCCCTGGCAACATCCTCGAAATCAAATCGGCCTTCTTCCTGAGCAATTTGCGCGTAGAACACCACCTGAAACAACAGGTCACCAAGCTCGTCGGGTAAGTG